>NZ_FNYM01000011.1:0-230396 GCF_900108985.1 Achromobacter sp. NFACC18-2
TCCTCAACCTTGTATGGTGCGGATGCGTCTTTCGAAGAAGAAAGGCGCTGGGGTAAGGGACGTCCTCAACCATCAGCCGGTTGCACCCGGACTGCCACTACGAGAGCATCCCACCCCGCCTCACGCGTCGATAAGGAATCTAGCGGCCGAGACCGCCGATTGATCGCAAGGTAACGCCCGAGGCGTGGCTACCCCAGCGGACTTAACGTATCGCAGGGAGAGCTGTCATGCAAACTTCAATCATTTTTATTGGGGTCGATGTCGGCAAGTTTGAGTTGCAAGTAGCCGGGGCCAACGGTGAGATCGTGGCAGGCGTCTTGCACAACAATCGCTCCAGCATCGTGGGCTGGTTAAAGCGTCTGCCGGACACTAGTGTGATCGCCATGGAAGCGACAGGAGGCTATCAAGAGCTCCTGGCTCGTGCGGCGCATGAGCGCGGATTTGAGGTTTATGTCCTTAATCCGACCCACGTCCATCATTACGCCATCTCGTTGGGGAACCGCGGCAAGACAGATCGATTGGATGCCGCCGTCATCGCGCAATACATCGCGCAGCATCACAAAAAACTGCATCGTTACGAACCAATATCTCCAGAATTGCAGGAAGTCAGAGCACTTCATGCGCTGAGATCGACGGTGGTCCGTGTGGGCACATCCTTGCGATTGTCGGCACAGCGACATGGTTGCGTAAGCAGCCATCAGAAGAAGGCACTCGCAAGTTTGACAGCCTGGTCAGAGCAGCTCGAAAAGGAAATGATCGCCAAGATTAAGGCCCACAGTGACTGGGCCAAGACGTATGGTCTGCTGACCGGAATCTGCGGCATAGGACCGATAACCGGGGTTGCCCTGACGAACTTGTTCAGCCGGATCGACTTTGCCACCAGCGATGCGGCGGTAGCCTTCTGTGGCCTAGATCCGAGGCCGAACGAATCCGGAAGAAAAGTCGGCCGGCGCCGGCTAAGCAAGCAGGGCGATAAAGCGGCGAGGACATTGCTCTACAACGCGGCTAGCTCAGCGGCGCGCACGGCACAATTCAAGGATTACTACGCCATGCTCAGGGCTCGAGGGCTGGCCCCGACTGCGGCCTTGGTCATAATCGCCCGCAAACTCTTGCGGATAGCGTACGGGGTATGGCGAACAGGCCAACCCTTTGATCCAGAGAAATTGCGACCGGCAATTGCTTGACCAAGACCATAGAATCTCGTCCGCCTTCGGCTCCCTTCGGTTTCCGTCGGGCGCACCTGAACGCCCCGCCCACCCCAGGCCCACGCCACACCGGGCTTTGGTGGTTTCAGCTTTGCGGCCGCTTGGACGGGTGGAGTTCTTTAGGTTCTTGCCTGCGCTGGTTGGGTGTTGGAACGTCTTGCGGGGCCCGCCCCCGGCCGGCCGCGCGGGCGGCCTTTGGGGGCTTACGCGAGGGCTTGCGCCGTTGCTTTGACGCTGCGCGCTCGCGGGGGCGTCTCTAGGTGTCTCCAGGTGTCTGACACCGGTAAACTGCGCGGTCATGCGGCGCGGCGCCAGTCGGCGGCCGGGGGTGCGCATCATCTGGAGAGCATTGCATCATGATTCGTCATCTGATCTTTTCAGCGTCTCTGGCGATTGCCGGCAGCGCGGCGGCCGCGCCGTCGTTCAATTGCGCCAAGGCCGCGACGCCGGTTGAAAAGTCCATCTGCGGCAATTCGGTGCTGGCGAACCAGGACGCGGCGATCGCGCAGCAATACAAGGCCGTGCGCGGTGCGCTGGATGCGGAGGCGGCCAAGGCGCTGAATGCCGATCAAAAGTACTTTCTTAGCGTGCGCGACAATGCCTACGCGGAGCCCTACTCGCAATCCACGCCGTTCAAGGCGCTCAGCGACACTATGCGTTACCGGCTGGAATTCCTGAAGGCCATCAATCCGAAGCCGGCCGCTGGCTTTGTGGGCAAGTGGAAGAACATCGAAGGCGAAATCGAGATCACGCAGAACGCGCATGGCGAGTTGCTGGTGGCCGCCAATTCGGCGCAGCCGTACAACGGGCGCTGGGTCTGCGATTTGAGCGGCAAGGCGGTCGAGTCCGGGGACACGCTGACGGTGACCTATCAGGACGGTGCGCCGTGGACGCTGACGCTGACGCGTCGCGGCGCGGTGCTGGTGGCGCGGGAAACGCCGCCGGCTGGCGTGAAGGAAGAGGGCTTTGGTCCGCCCTTCTGCGGGATGAACGGCAGCTTTTACGGCGACTGGTTCGCCGTGCGCTGACTGCCGCCCCCTTCCCTGTCGACGCCCCCGTGGCCTGAGCCGCGATCACCCACGCAGTCCGGTCACTCCAGCTTGATGTTCGCGGTCTTGATCAGATCGCGCCACTTCACGATCTCGTCCCGCACGAACGCTCCGAACTGCTCCGGCGAACCGGGCTTGGGCTCCGCGCCCGCCGCGATCATCGCCTTGGCCGTGCCCGCGTCCGACAAGACCTTGACCATGTCCGCGTTGATGCGTTTGACGATGTCGGGCGGCGTGCCTTTCGGGGCCATCACGCCGCTCCAGGAATAGGCCTCGTAGCCGGGCAGGCCCGATTCGGCGATGGTCGGGATGTCGGGCACCATGCTGGATCGCGTGGGGTTGCCGACGCCCAGCGCGCGGATCTTGCCGCCTTTCAGGTGGGGCACCGCCGACGGGCCGTCGGCGAACATGACCTGGACCTGGCCGCCCAGGAGGTCCTGCATGGCCGGTGCGCTGCCCCGATAGGGCACGTGCTGGATGCGCACGCCAGCCATGGCGTTGAAGAGTTCGCCGGCCAGGTGCGTGCCGCCGCCGGTGCCGGATGAACTGAAAGAGAGCTTGCCGGGGTTCTGCTTGGCGTAGGCGATCAGTTCGCTGACCGAGTTGACCGGCAGCGATGCATTGACGACGAGGATGATGGGAAACACCGCCGCCATGCCGACCGGCACGAAGTCGGTGGTGATGTCGTAGCTGAGGTTGGCGCGCAAGCTGGGCAGTACGGCGTGGTGGATGGACGCGAAAAAGAAGTTGTAGCCGTCGGGTTCGGCCTTGGCGGCGAACTGGGCGCCGACGATGCCGCCCGCGCCGGATTTGTTGTCGACGACCGTGGGCACGGACCACATCTGGCCCAGGGGCTGCGTCGTGAATCGCGCGGTGGTGTCGACCGGGCCGCCTGCGGGAAAGGGGACGATGAAGGTCACGGCGTGGCCCGGCCAGGTGGCGGCGCGGGCCCAGGAAGGAAGCATGGCGGCGCCGCATGCGGCGCCCAGCCCCGCGAGGACGCGGCGGCGGTCTTGATTGGTCACGGCAGTCTCCTGAGTCTTGTTCTGGTCGCGGTC
Source organism: Achromobacter sp. NFACC18-2 (assembly GCF_900108985.1). Lineage (NCBI taxonomy): Bacteria > Pseudomonadati > Pseudomonadota > Betaproteobacteria > Burkholderiales > Alcaligenaceae > Achromobacter > Achromobacter sp. NFACC18-2. The sequence goes on from NZ_FNYM01000011.1 coordinate 3,313, forward strand.
GGGCATCGCGCACTGCCGCCCGCCGCTGTTTTTTATTATTTGCCGAATGCAGGAAACCGCCGCTACATATTTGCAAAAGCCCCTCTTTCGCGCGGCCTGAAGGTTCGCTCACCGGACACGGCAAGCGCTGCGCCACGCCGCTACGGCCCACTGCCTACGGCATCTGGACGAGGACGCCGGCCCAACCCGCTGCGCCATGACGCCCGGTAAGGCCGGCAGTTTTCGTTATTGTCCGCGCGCCGCGCGTTGCACGTGGCCGATGAAGCATTCAGCGAAGCTGGGCAGGTCTCGGCCGCGCTGGCGGCACAGCAGGCGGTCGCGCAAGGCCCAAGGATCGTCGAGCTTGAGCACGTGCAGGGCGTCGGGACGGCTGTAGCGCGCGGCGCAGGCGCGCGGCACGACGGCGATGCCGGCGCCGGCCTCGACCATGCGGCACACGGCCTCGAAGCTGCCCACGTGCACGCGCTGGCAGAGGCGCTTGCCCAGGCCGCTGGCGATGTCTTCCAGGAAGGTCTGGATGGCGCTGTCGGGATGGATGCCGACGAATTGATAGGCATCCACCAGGTCCGCGAAATGCGCGGTCTCCTGGGCAGCCAGCGGATGGTCCAGCGCGGTCACCACGGTGAGTTCGTCGCGGAACAGCGGCGTGACGTCCAGGCCTTCGACGTCGATGTTGCCGGCCACGAGGCCCAGGTCCCCCGCCCCCGCGCGAATCGCGATGACGATGTCGCCGGAGATCTTTTCTTCCAGCTCGACGTCGACGTCCGGGTTCTCGGACAGGAACGTCGACAGCGCATCGGCCAGGAAGGAGTTGGTGGCGGTGGTGTTGGCCAGCAGCCTGAGCCTGCCTTTCAGGCCGCTCGCATAGGGCTGCAGGTCGGCGTTCAGGCATTCGAGCTGCCGGAAGACGGCGTTGGCGTGCTTGAGCAATACCTCGCCGGCCGGCGTCAGCGCCACACCGGTAGCCATGCGCACCAGCAGCCGGGCCTTGAACGCCTCTTCCATGTGCTTGACGCGCGCGCTCGCGGCCGGCAGGGACAGAAACGTGCGCTCCGCCGCACGGGTCAGATTGAGTGTTTCTCCCACGTTCAAGAACAAACGCAGGTCAGTCAGATCATGTCTCATGTTCCACCACGCAGAAGGGGGGCATTTCTAATTTTGAATTCTTCGAATGCCGTGTCGAATCTACCATGAGGCATGCCCATGAACCAGACGGGTTGATGCGGAACTGTTTTCCACACACGGCGTGCGCGCCGCAGCACAGGAGTCAGATGCAATGAGCGGCTTGGTATCCGGAAAAGTGGTGATCGTGACGGGCGCGGGCGGCGGCATCGGCCGCAGCGTCGCGCTGGCAATGGCGCAGGCGGGCGCCAAGGTCGTGGTGAACGACATCGGCGTGTCCCTCACGGGCGAAGGCGGCGCGGACGGTCCCGCGCAGGCCGTGGTCAAAGAGATCGCCGAAGCGGGCGGCGTCGCGGTGGCCAATACCGACAGCGTGGCCGCGTACGACAGCGCCAGCCGCGTGGTGCAGACCGCCATCGACGCCTTCGGCCGCATCGACGCGGTGATCAACAACGCGGGCAACCTGCGCGACCGCGTTTTCCACAAGATGAGCGAAGAAGAATGGCGCCAGGTGATCGACGTGCACCTGAACGGCTCGTTCTACATGAGCCGCGCGGCGGCGCCCTACTTTCGCGAGCAGGAGTCCGGCGCGTTCGTGCACATGACGTCCACGTCGGGACTCATCGGCAACTTCGGCCAGGCCAATTACGCGGCCGCCAAGCTGGGCATCGTGGCGCTGTCCAAGTCCATCGCGCTGGACATGGCGCGCTACAACGTGCGGTCCAACTGCATCGCACCATTTGCCTGGAGCCGCATGACCAGCTCCATCCCCGCAGAAACAGACGAAGAGAAGGCGCGCGTCGAAAAGCTCAAGAAGATGGAGGCCGGAAAAGTCGCACCGATGGCGGTGTTCCTGGCCAGCGACGCGGCCAGCGAAGTCACGGCGCAGATCTTCGCCGTGCGCGCCAACGAGATCATGCTGATGAGCCAGCCGCGCCCGCTGCGCACCGTGCACCACGCCGAAGGCTGGACGCCGGAGCGCATCGCCGAGATCGCGGCGCCCGCCATGCGCAAGCACTTCTACGCGTTGGAGCGTTCGCCCGACGTGATCGACTGGGATCCCATCTGAGGCCGCCACATGCCGTTGGACTATGCAACCGTGAAGGACTGGCGTTTCGACGACGTGCGCCAGCGCTACGACCAGAAGGACACGATGCTGTATGCGCTGGGCATCGGCCTGGGGCAGGACCCGGAAGACACGGGCCAGCTTCGTTACGTCTACGAAAAAGACCTGCGCGCGTTTCCGACGATGAGCGTGATCCTGGGCTATCCGGGCTTCTGGGTCAGCGACCCGCGCTCCACCGTCGACTGGGTGAAGGTGGTGCACGGCGAACAGCGGCTGACGCTGCATGCGCCGCTGCCCGTGGCGGGCGTGGTCGTTGGCCGCACGCGCAACACGCATGTGATCGACAAGGGCGCGGACAAGGGCGCCATCATCGTCAGCGAACGCACGCTGCACGATGAAGACGGCGCGTGCCTGGCCACGCTGCGCAGCAGCACGTTCTGCCGCGGCGATGGCGGCTTCGGCGATGGCGACGCCAGCCCCGAGCCCCTGCCCGCCGCCCCCGACGGCGATCCCGAACTGCGCTGCGAACTGCGCATCCCGCCCAGCGCGGCGCTGCTGTATCGCCTGAACGCCGACCGCAACCCGCTGCACGCCGATCCGGACGTCGCACGCCAGGCCGGCTATCCGCGTCCCATCCTGCATGGCCTGTGCTCCTACGGCGTCGCCGCGCACGCGCTCGTCAAGACGTTCTGCGACTACGACGCGACGCGGCTCACCAGTTTGAACACGCGCTTCTCGGCGCCCGTGTACCCCGGCGAAACGCTGCAATGCGACATGTGGCGCATGCCGGATGGCCAGATCCGCTTCATCGCCCGCGCCAAGGAGCGCGGCGTGTTGGTCATGAGCCACGGCACCGCGACGGTGCAATCATGACGCGCCCGCCTCCGCTCGATGGCATCCGCGTGCTGGACCTGTCGCGCATCCTGGCCGGTCCGTGGTGCACGCAGAACCTGGCCGACCTGGGCGCGGACGTCATCAAGATCGAACGGCCGCGCGTGGGCGACGACACGCGCGCCTGGGGACCGCCCTACCTGAAGGATGGCAACGGCCAGGACACCAACGAATCGGCCTACTACCTCAGCGCCAACCGCAACAAGCGCTCGGTCGAGGCCGACATGGCCACGCCGGAAGGCGCGGCGCTGATCCGCGAGCTGGCCGCGGTCAGCGACATCCTGGTCGAGAACTTCAAGGTGGGCGGCCTGGCCAAGTACGGCCTGGACTACCAGAGCCTGAAAGCGGTCAATCCGCGCCTCATTTATTGCTCGGTCACCGGCTTCGGCCAGGACGGGCCGTTCGCGCAGCGGCCCGGCTACGATTTCATGATCCAGGGCATGGGCGGGCTGATGAGCATCACGGGCGAGCGCGACGACCTGCCCGGCGGCGGACCGCAGAAGGCGGGCGTAGCCGTCACCGACATCGTCACCGGCATGTACGCCACCGTGGCGGTGCTGGCAGCCCTGCAGGAGCGCCATCGCAGCGGCCAGGGCCAGCACCTGGACATTGCGCTCCTGGACAGCCACGTGGCGCTGCTGGCCAACCAGAACTCCAACTATTTCAATTCGGGCGTCGCGCCCACGCGCGCCGGCAATGCGCACCAGAACGTGGTGCCCTACCAGGTGTTCGCCGCCAGCGACGGCCACCTGATCGTGGCCACGGGCAACGAATCGCAATATCGCGCCTACTGCCGCGCCATCGGCGTGCCGGAACTGGGCGACGATCCGCGTTTTGCCACCAACCGGCTGCGCGTCACCAACCGCGTCGAACTGATCGGGATCCTGACGGCGATCATGCGCGAAGGCCGCCGCGACGACTGGATCGCCAAGCTGGAGGCCGTGGGCGTGCCCTGCGGACCGATCAACGACATCGCCCAGGCGTTCGCGCATCCCCAGGCGCAGGCGCGCCAGTTGCGGCGCGACATGCCGCATCCGGCCGGCGGCGTGGCGCCGGTGACGGCCAGCCCGCTGCGGTTTTCGGATTCACCCGTGGTGTACCGGCGCGCGCCGCCGCTGCTGGGCGAGCACACCGAGGAAGTGCTGCGCGACGTGCTGGGCAAATCCGCGCAGGCGATTGCGGCGTTCAAGGGTGACGCAGAGACGTAACGGTGCGTGGAGGCCCGATCACGCCTTTGCGGCGACGGGAAGCCGGAACGGGGCGCCCAGCCGATTGAACGCATTCATGGCCGCGATCGTGATCGTGAGGTCGACCAGGTCTTTGGGCTCGAACGCGGCCGAGGCGGCGGCATAGGCCTCGTCCGAGGCATGGGTTTCGCTCACCCGCGTCACCTCCTCCGCCCAGGCAAGCGCGGCACGTTCCTGGTCGGAGAACAGGTGAGGCACCTCGTCCCATACCGGCAGCAGCGTGATCTTGTCGACCGACATGGTTTTCCGGAGGTCGCGGCTGTGCAGGTCGATGCAGTGCGCGCAGCCATTGATCTGCGAGACGCGGAGAAAAACGAGATGAACGAGTTCCTGCGGCAGGTTCGTTCGGGTCGTGACGTAGTGGTAGACGCCAAAGAGCGCCTTCGCGCCTTCGGGTGCGATCTCTTGCCAGTTCATGCGGGTCATTTCAGTCCTTTGCGTTCGTCGAAAGTGAACACCGCCACCTTACCTGCCGGCGACCTGGCGAAACAGGTCCAAGAATCGGCGTATTGACTGAGCCAAGATCCGCGCGGAATGCCCAAAAAATTGGCCGCTGTCTCCAGCGGCCAATTCATCTGTACTTAGGACTTAGGCAACGGCAACCGGGATCTTCCCGATCTTCGCCTGCCACTCCTTGGGTCCGGTCGTGTGGACCGACGTGCCCTGGGCGTCGACCGCCACGGTCACCGGCATGTCCTTCACGTCGAACTCATAGATGGCTTCCATGCCCAGGTCGGCAAAGCCCAGCACCTTGGCACCGCGGATCGCCTTGGACACCAGGTAGGCCGCGCCGCCCACGGCCATCAGGTAGGCCGAGCCGTGCTTCTTGATGGCGTCGATGGCGACCGGGCCGCGCTCGGACTTGCCGATCATCGCGATCAGGCCGGTCTTGTCCAGCATCATGTCGGTGAACTTGTCCATGCGGGTGGCGGTGGTGGGGCCGGCGGGGCCGACCACTTCGTCGCGCACCGGATCGACCGGGCCCACGTAGTAGATGACCCGGTTGGTGAAGTCCACGGGCAGTTGCTCGCCCTTGGCCAGCATGTCCTGGATGCGCTTGTGCGCGGCGTCGCGGCCGGTGAGCATCTTGCCCGACAGCAGCAGGGTCTGGCCCGGCTTCCAGCTGGCGACTTCTTCGCGGGTCAGGGTGTTCAGGTCGACCTGCTTGGACTTGTTGTAGTCCGGCGCCCAGTGCACTTCAGGCCATTCGGACAGCGACGGCGGGTCCAGGCGCGCGGGGCCCGAGCCGTCAAGCTCGAAGTGCGCATGGCGGGTGGCCGCGCAGTTCGGGATCATGGCGACGGGCTTGGATGCCGCGTGCGTGGGGAACGTGTTGATCTTGACGTCCAGCACGGTCGTCAGGCCGCCCAGGCCCTGCGCGCCGATGCCCAGCGCGTTGACCTTTTCGTACAGTTCAATGCGCAGCTCTTCCAGCTTGTTCTGCGGGCCGCGGGCCAGCAGTTCGTACATGTCGATGTCTTCCATCAGCGACTGCTTGGCCATCAGCATGGCTTTTTCGGCCGTGCCGCCGACGCCGATGCCCAGCATGCCGGGCGGGCACCAGCCGGCGCCCATCGACGGAACGGTCTTGAGCACCCAGTCCACCAGCGAATCGCTGGGGTTCAGCATGGCGAACTTGGTCTTGTTTTCGGAGCCGCCGCCCTTCGAGGCGATCTGCACGTCAACCTTGTCACCCTGGACAAGTTCGACGTGCAGGATACAGGGCGTGTTGTCGCGCGTGTTCTTGCGCGCGAACAGCGGGTCGTCCAGCACCGAGGCACGCAGCGGATTGTCCGGGTTCAGGTAGCCGCGGCGCACGCCTTCGTCGCACAGTTCCTGCAGGGTGCGCTTGGTGTCGAAGCGCACGCTCATGCCGATCTTCAGGAAGACGTTGACGATGCCGGTGTCCTGGCACAGCGGGCGCTTGCCCTCGGCGCACATGCGCGAGTTGGTCAGGATCTGCGCCATCGCATCGCGCGCGGCCGGGCTTTCCTCGCGCTCGTAGGCGCGCGCCAGGTGGCGGATGTAATCGACGGGATGGTAATAGCTGATGAACTGGATCCCGTCGGCGATCGACTGGATGAAGTCTTCTTCTTTAATGATGACGGACATGGCGATTTGCAGGTCTGGAGGGAAAACGTGAAAACGCGGCGGGCGTTGGCTGCCCGCCGCGCGAGGTAAACGCTATTTTTGCCGTGGCCCCGCCTGAAGGCAAATGGGGTTGCCGGGGACAGGTTCCGGCGCTGCGGCGTGGCGCTTCGAATTCAATTCACTTGCCTTGCCACACGGGCTTGCGCTTTTCGGCAAAGGCGGTGGCGCCTTCCTTGGCATCGGCCGACGTGAAAATGTGCGCGATCAGCGGACGCTGGCGGTCGAACATGCCTTCCTGGTCCCAGTCGCCCGCCTGCGCGACGATGCTCTTGGCGGTCTGGACGGCCAGGGGGCCGTTCTCGACGATGGCGCGGGCCAGTTCCAGCGCGCCGGCCAGGGCGCCGCCCGGCTCGGTCAGGCGGTTGACCAGGCCGAAGGCGTGGGCGCGCTCGGCGCTCAGCATTTCGCCGGTCAGGATGACTTCCATGGCGATGTGGTACGGCAGGCGGCGCGGCAGGCGCAGCAGGCCGCCGGCGCCGGCCACCAGGCCGCGCTTGACTTCGGGCAGGCCGAACTTGGCGTTGCTGGCGGCCACGATCAGGTCGGAGGCCAGGGCCATTTCGCAGCCGCCGGCCAGGGCATAGCCTTCAACCGCCGCGATCAGCGGCTTCTTGGGGGGACGCTCGTTCAGGCCGGCGAAGCCGCGGCCATCCACGTAGGGGCGCTGGCCCGACGCGGCGAACGCCTTCAGGTCCATGCCCGACGAGAACGTGCCGCCGCCCCCGGTCAGGATGCCGATGCGCACATCGTCACGGCTGTCCAGCTGGTCCAGCGCGGCGGCCATGGCCACGGCGGTTTCCAGGTTGATGGCGTTCTTGGCCTCGGGACGGTTGATCGTGATGATCTGGATGCCGTCGGTGACTTCCACCGTGATCAGGTCGGACATGGGACTGCTCCTTTTTCGCGAATTTCTCGGAATCGGGTTCCGGGTTTTATATAAGACTCAGGCTCAACCCGGAATCATACGACCATTGGTTTGCGGGCGCAGGCGCGGGCGGCGCGCGTGTCCACCAGCGGCACATTCAGGGACGCTTCGCCCGGGCAGATGTAACCGGAATGTCCCCCTCGCGGCCCGCTACGGTCGCGGGCCAGTTAAAATGCCGGGTTTCCCACGCGCAGGGCAGCCCTTGCCTGGCGGCCGAATTCCAAGAATCCTATGCTCACCTTTCAGCAAATCATCCTTACGCTCCAGGAATACTGGGACAAGCAGGGTTGCGCCCTGCTGCAGCCCTACGACATGGAAGTCGGCGCCGGCACCTCGCACACCGCCACGTTCCTGCGCGCGATCGGCCCGGAACCCTGGCGCGCCGCCTACGTGCAGCCCTCGCGCCGGCCCAAGGATGGCCGCTACGGCGAAAACCCCAATCGCCTGCAGCATTACTACCAATATCAGGTGGTGCTCAAGCCCGCGCCCCCCGAAATCCTGGATCTCTACATCGGTTCGCTCAAGGCGCTGGGCATCGATCCCACGCAGCACGACATCCGCTTCGTCGAGGACGACTGGGAAAACCCCACGCTCGGCGCCTGGGGCCTGGGCTGGGAAGTCTGGCTGAACGGCATGGAAGTGACCCAGTTCACGTACTTCCAGCAGGTCGGCGGCCTGGACTGCACGCCCACCACCGGTGAAATCACCTACGGCCTGGAACGCCTGGCCATGTACTTGCAGGACGTGCAAAGCGTCTACGACCTGGTCTGGACCGAAGGCGCCAACGGCAATCGCGTGCTGTACCGCGACGTGTTCCACCAGAACGAAGTCGAGCAGTCCACCTACAACTTCGAGCATTCGTCGGCCGAGATGCTGTTCTCGCATTTCAACGACTACGAAGCCGAGGCCAAGCGCCTGATGGACGTGCCGCTGGCGCTGCCCGCCTACGAGGCCGCGCTCAAGGCCGCGCACACCTTCAACATGCTGGACGCGCGCGGCGCGATCAGCGTGACCGAACGCGCCGCCTACATCGGCCGCATCCGCAACCTGTCGCGCGCCGTCGCGCAGGCCTACTACGATTCCCGCGAACGACTGGGCTTTCCCATGCTGGGCCGCGACAAGGCCGCCGGGGAGGCTGCATAAATGACGACGAACATCCGCCCGCTGCTGGTCGAACTGCTGACCGAAGAACTCCCGCCCAAGGCCCTGCAAAAGCTCGGCCAGGCCTTTGCCGAAGGCGTGCGCGCCACGCTGGACCGCCACGGCCTGCTGGCCGACGGCTGCGCCGTGACCGCGTATTCGACGCCGCGCCGCCTGGCCGTCCACCTGTCGGCCGTGCTGGCCCAGGCGCCCGACCAGGCCTACGCCGAAAAGCTGATGCCCGTGAAGATCGGCCTCACTGAAGACGGCAAGGCCACGCCCGCGCTGCAGAAGAAGCTGGCCGCCAAGGGCCTGGAAAACATCGACGTGTCCACGCTGGACCGCGAATCCGACGGCAAGCAGGACTACCTGGTCGCGCGCGGCACCGCCGCGGGCGCCCAGCTGGCCGCTGGCCTGCAGGAAGGGATCGACGCCGCCATCGACGGCCTGCCCATCCCCAAGGTCATGCGCTACCAGCTGGCCGACGGCGTCACCACCGTCAAGTTCGTGCGCCCGGCGCATGGCCTGATCGCCCTGTTCGGTGCGGACGTGGTGCCGGTGTCGGCGCTGGGCCTGACCGCCGGCCGCGACACCCTGGGCCACCGCTTCATGAGCCAGGGCGCCGTGTCCATCGCCGATGCCGACGCCTACGCCGCCACGCTGGCCGAAAAGGGCCGCGTCGTGGCCTCGTTCGAGACCCGCCGCGATGAGATCCAGCGCCAGTTGCAGGACGAGGCGACCCGCCTGTCGGCCACCCTGGGCGACGACCCCGAAGTGGCCGCGCTGCTGGACGAAGTGACCGCGCTGGTCGAACACCCCACGGTCTACGTCGGCCAGTTCGAAGAACAGTTCCTGCAAGTGCCGCAGGAATGCCTGATCCTGACCATGCGGCTGAACCAGAAGTACTTCCCGCTGTTCGATCCGGCCACCGGCCGCCTGACGCACCGCTTCCTGATCGTGAGCAACATGCGCACGGACAACCCGGTGAACATCGTCGAAGGCAATCAGCGCGTAGTGCGTCCCCGCCTGGCCGACGCGCAGTTCTTCTTTGAAACCGACCGCAAGACGCCGCTGGCCGCGCGCGTCGAGCAGCTGGGCTCCATCGTATACCACAACAAGCTGGGCACCCAGCTCGAACGCGTGGAGCGCGTGCGCGCCATCGCGCGCGGCATCGCCGGCCAGATCGGCGGCGACCAATCCGCCGCCGACCGGGCCGCCATGCTGGCCAAGGCCGACCTGGGCTCGAACATGGTGGGCGAATTCCCCGAGCTGCAAGGCATCATGGGCGCCTACTACGCCGCCGGCGACGGCGAGCCCGCCAGCGTCGTCGAGGCCCTGCGCAGCCAGTACCGCAACCGTTACGACGCGCCGGTGACGCAGGACACCCTGACCGCCGCGACGCTGTTCATCGCCGAACGCGTGGAAACGCTGGTCGGCATCTGGGCGATCGGCCTGGCCCCCACCGGCGAGCGCGACCCCTTCGGCCTGCGCCGCGCCGCGCTGGGCCTGATCAGCGCCTTCGAACAACTGGCGGCGGGCGGCTGGCTGAAGATCAGCCAGGACGGTCCGCTGAGCCTGGACGGCCTGCTGGCGTTGGCCGCGGGCACGTTCCCCGAGGGCAAGATCCCGGCCGACACGCTCCCCGAGGTCCGCGCCTTCATCTACGAACGCTACCGCAACCAGCTCATCAACGACTTCGACCGCAATGCCGTCGAGGCCGTGATCGCGCTGACCCCGCCGCTGCACCAGGTGGCCGAGCGCGTGCGCGCCGCCGCGGCCTTTGCGCAGTTGCCCGAGGCCGCCAGCCTGGCCGCCGCCAACAAGCGCATCGGCAACCTGCTCAAGAAGGCCGAAGGCGAGATCGGCGCGGTGAACGACGCGGCGCTGGTGGAACCGGCTGAAAAGGCCCTGGCCGCCGCCGTGGCGGCCCTGCGTCCCAAGGCCGAGGCGCAACTGGCAGCGGGCGACTTCGCCGGCAGCCTGTCCACGCTGGCCCAGGCGCGCGAACCCGTGGACGCCTTCTTCGCGGACGTCATGGTCATGGCCGAGGATCCTGCCGTACGCGCCAACCGTCTGGCCCTGCTCGGCCAGCTTCATGGCCTGATGAACCAGGTCGCCGACATTTCCAGGCTCGCACAGTGAAGCTCATCATTCTCGATCGCGACGGCGTCATCAATCAGGACAGCGACGCCTTCGTCAAGACGCCCGACGAGTGGATCGCCCTGCCGGGCAGTCTGCAGGCCATTGCGCGGCTCACGCAGGCCGGCTGGAAAGTGGTGCTTGCCACCAACCAGTCGGGCCTGGCGCGCGGCCTCTTCGACATGGACACACTGACGGCCATCCACACCAAGATGCGACGCGAACTCGCCGCCGTCGGCGGCAGCATCGACGCCATCTTCATGTGCCCGCACGGCCCCGACGACGACTGCGCCTGCCGCAAGCCGCGTCCCGGCATGTTCGAGCAGATCGGTCACCGCTACGACGTCGACCTGGCCGGCGTGCCGGCGGTGGGCGATTCGCTGCGCGACCTGCAGGCCTCGTCCGCCGCCGGGTGCTCGCCCTGGCTGGTGCTGACGGGCAATGGCGCCAAGACGCTCGCCAAGGGCGGACTGCCTGACAACGTGCGCGTCTGCGACGACCTGTTGGCCGTGGTCGACACCCTGCTGCAGGACGCGTGACCCGATGGCCCGGCTCCGTTCGCTGCTGTATTTCCTGTTCCTGTCCGTCACGGTCATCCCCTACGCCTTCGCCTGCATCCTGTGGGCGCCGCTGCCGCTGCACTGGCGCTACAAGCTGACGGTCGGCTGGCCGCGGCTGGCCATCTGGGGCGCCAAGGTCATCTGCGGCATCCGCTGGCAGGTCAAGGGCTGGGAGAACCTGCCCGACGGCCCGGCGGTGCTGCTGTCCAAGCACCAGTCGGCCTGGGAAACCCTGTTCTTTCCGGCCTACATGCCGCGCGAGGTCTGCTTCGTCTACAAGAAAGAACTGCACATGGTGCCGTTCTTCGGCTGGGGCCTGGCGCTCCTGCGCATGATCGCCATTGACCGCGCCAAGGGCCGCGACGCCTTCGAGCAAGTGGTCAAACAGGGCCAGACCCGCCTGGACGAAGGCCGCTGGCCGCTGCTGTTTCCCGAAGGCACGCGCGTGGCGCCGGGCAAGACCGGACGCTTCAAGATGGGCGGCGCCCTGCTGGCGTCGCGCACCGGCGCGGCGGTCATTCCCATCGCGCACAACGCGGGCGAATGCTGGCGGCGCAACGCCTTCGTCAAGCAGCCCGGGCTGATTACCCTGTCGATCGGTCCCGCGATAGAATCCAAGGGTCTCTCCCCCGAAGAACTGAACCAGAAGGTCCAGGACTGGATCGAAGGGGAAATGCGGCGTCTCAACCCAGAAAGGTATGCCCAGCACTGATCAGCTCGAACTCCTGTTCGACTCGCAGGAACACGACGCGCCCTCGGGCGCGCCGCCGCTGATCGCCGCGCCGACGCCGCCGGCCGCGCCCCGGCCGCCGTCTTCCGGACCCGGCGCCCCTCGGCCGGTCCCACCCGCCAACCTGTTTCCCGACGCCGCCTCGGCCCCCGCGCCCGTGGGCGAACCGCTGCTGACGCCGTCGCCCAACGCGACGGCGCGCGTGCCCACGCCCTGCCCCGATCCGCTGCCGCCCGGCGCGCGCTGGCGCGAGGTGCCCACCGAGCAGCAGCCCATCGGCTTTGTCCTGTTGCGCTCGCGGCGCCGCAGCATCGGCTTCGTGATCACCGACGACGGCCTGCGCGTCACCGCCCCCAACTGGGTGACGCTGACGCAGATCGACGACGCGGTGCGCGAGAAATCGCGCTGGATCCTGGCCAAGCTGCGCGAATGGCACGCCCGCAAGCAGCAGCTCGCCATGGCGCACACCCGCTGGCAGGCCGGCGGCGAGCTGCCCTACCTGGGCCGGCGCATCATCATCGGCGTGGGCGGCGACAGCCGCCAGGCCAGCCTGTCCGGCGACGCCGAGGCGCCGCAGGACGGCGACACCCTCTGGCTGGCGCTGCCGTCCCATGCCGACCAGGGACGCATCCGCGACGCGGCGCAAGCCTGGCTGCAACAGCGCGCGGGCGCCTGGTTCGGGGCGCGCCTGGCGCATTTCCTGCAGGTCAGCGGGCTGAAGATCCGCCGCTGGCGCCTGTCGTCGGCCGCCACCCGCTGGGGCTCGTGCACCAGCGACGGCAACATCATGCTGAACTGGCGCCTGATCCATTTCGCGCCCGCCATCATCGACTACGTCATCGCGCACGAGCTTGCCCATTTGCGCGAGATGAACCACAGTCAGGACTTCTGGCGCGAAGTGGGCCAGATCCTGCCCGATTTCGAAGACGCCAAGAACATCCTGCGGCGTCACGATCCCGCTTCGCTGCCCCAATTCTGAGGCCCGGGGCGCCCCAGCGCCCCGGTTCCCCCAACCCCTCACCGCTTAAGGAATCCTCCCATGCGTCTGCTCCACACCATGCTGCGCGTCGGCAACCTCGACAAGTCCATCGACTTCTACACCAACGTGCTGGGCATGCGGCTGCTGCGCCGCAACGACTACCCGGACGGCAAGTTCACGCTGGCCTTCGTGGGCTACCAGGACGAAGCGGACGGCGCGGTCATCGAACTGACCCACAACTGGGACACCGACAAATACGACCTGGGCAACGGCTACGGCCACATCGCCCTGGAAGTCGACAATGCCTACGAAGCCTGTGACAAGGTCAAGGAACGCGGCGGCAAGGTCACCCGCGAGGCCGGCCCGATGAAGCACGGCAAGACGGTCATCGCCTTCGTGGAAGATCCCGACGGCTACAAGATCGAGTTCATCCAGAAGAAAGGCCGCCAGGACTGACCGGGACGCCCGCCATGATCCATCCCATCCTGAAAATGGGCGACCCGCGGCTGCTGCGCGTGGCGCCGCCGGTCGAGCGCTTCGACACCCCGGAACTGCACGCCCTGATCGACGACATGTTCGAGACCATGGCGGCCGCGCAGGGCGTGGGGCTGGCCGCGCCGCAGATCGGCGTGGACCTGCAACTGGTGATCTTCGGGTTTGACCGCAACGACCGCTACCCCGACGCGCCGCCGGTGCCGCAGACCATCCTGTGCAATCCGGTCATCACGCCGCTCTCGGACGAGATGGAAGACGGCTGGGAAGGCTGCCTGTCGGTGCCGGGCCTGCGCGGGCTGGTGCCGCGCTACCGCCACATCCGCTACAGCGGCCGCGACCCGTACGGCCAGGTGATCGAACGGGAAGCCGAAGGCTTTCACGCGCGGGTCGTGCAGCACGAGTGCGACCACCTGATCGGCCGCCTGTATCCGTCCCGCATCCAGGATTTCAGCAAGTTCGGCTTTACCGAAATCCTGTTCCCGGGCATGGATCCCAATCAGGACGACTAGGCGTTTTCGCCGGGTTCCGGCGCGGCCGGGGGGGCCTCCTCCCGCTGCGCGCCGGCCGGCGCCGCGTCGCCTTGGGGCGTCCGCGCTTGCGGCATCGGTGCGTCCGGCGTCAGTTCCTGCGGCGCGAAATCATCCACCTGCAACACCCGCAGCACCGTCGCTTCGGCGGCCTCGAGCTGCGCCGCCTGCGCGTCCGTGATCGCCCCGCGCTGATGGGCCTGGCGCCAGTCGCGCACATTGGACTGGCGCAGGCGGTCGCGGATGGGCTGCACCGCGTCGGCCAGCGCGAACGCGCGGGTCAGGAGGCCCAGCGGATCGTCGCCCGGCTCGCGCTGCAGGTCTGCCGCCAGGCGCGCGTGGGTGGGCGACGGCTTGAGCAGCAGGTCGGCGCATTCCCGCGTGAGCGCGTCGCCCGGCCCCTTGGCCAGGCGGACGGGCAGGATGGCCGCGCGCAAGCCCCAGGACAGCAGCTTGACCGGCAGGTTGCGCAGCGCCTGGTCCATGCTGTGTTCGATGCTTGCATAGCCGCGTTCCATGCACCACCGCACCAGCGGCAGGTCATCGTGCTTGCGACCTTCGTCTGCCCAGCGCTTGAGCACGGCGGACAGCAGATAGAGTTCGGACAGGATGTCGCCCAGGCGCGCGGAGATCATCTCGCGGCGCTTCAGCCCGCCGCCCAACTGGGCCAGCGTGGCATCGGCCAGCAGCGCGAAGCCCGCGGCATAGCGCCCAAGCCGGCGGTAATGGACGGCCACCGGCCCGGAGGCCGGCGCGGGCGCCAGCAGGCCGCCCGTCCAGGCCCGGCCGATGGCGCGCAGCGCGTTCAGGCCGGCGTGGCGCAGATGGCGCCAGAAAACATCGTGGAAGACCTCGATGCCGCGTTCCTCGTCCGGATTGCCCAAGGCCAGGATTTCCGGCATCAGGTAGGGATGGGCGCGGATGGCGCCCTGCCCGAAGATGATGAGGTTGCGCGTCAGGATGTTGGCGCCCTCGACCGTGATGGCGATGGGCACGGCGCGGTACAGCGCCCCCAGGTAATTGCTGGGGCCGTCCATGACGGCGCGGCCGGCATGCACGTCCATGGCGTCGTTCACCGAGACCCGCATGCGTTCGGTGGCGTGGTACTTCATGATGCCCGAGACGACCGCGGGCTTGATGCCCTGGTTGAGCGCGGCGCAGGTCAGCCGGCGCGCGGCCTCGACCAGATACGCGTTGCCGGCCAGGCTGGCCAGCCGTTCCTGCACGCCCTCGAACTTGCCGATCGGAATGCCGAACTGTTCGCGCACCCGGGCGTACATGCCCGTGGTGTGCGCGCACATCGACGTGGCGGCGGCCGACAGCGATGGCAGGGAAATGCCGCGCCCGGCGGCCAGCGCGCCCATCAGCATCTGCCAGCCCTGCCCGGCGCGTTCGACGCCGCCGATCAGCGCATCCAGGGGCACGAAGACGTCGCGCCCCGAATTGGGCCCGTTCTGAAAGACCTGCATCGCCGGCAGATGCCGGCGGCCGATTTCCACGCCCGGCGCGTCGGTGGGCACCAGCGCCACCGAGATGCCGATCTCTTTGGCGCCGCCCAGGATGCCGTCGGGGTCGGACATCTTGAACGCCAGGCCGAGCACCGTCGCCACCGGCCCCAGCGTGATGTAGCGCTTGTGCCAGTTGAGCCGGATGCCGATGATCTCGCGGCCGTCCACGACCTGGCGGCACACGATGCCGGTATCGACCATGGAGGCCGCGTCCGATCCGGCTTCGGGGCTGGTGAGGCCGAAGCACGGCACCTCGCGGCCATCGGCCAGCCGGGGAAGCCAGTAATCGCGCTGGGCGGGCGTGCCGAACTGCATGAGCAGTTCGCCGGGCCCCAGCGAGTTGGGCACCATGACCGTCACGCCCGCGGTGATGGAATAGGCGGAAATGCGCCGGACCACCTCGGAGTGCGCATAGGGCGAGAACCCCAGGCCGCCGTGGCGCCGCGGGATGATCATGCCGAAGAAGCGTTGCGACTTGAGGAATTCCCAGACCTGCGGCGGCAGGTCGCGCCGGTTCCAGTTGATGTCCCATTCATCCAGCATGGCGCACAGTTCGCGCACGGGACCGTCGATGAAGCGTTGTTCGTCCGGCGTCAGCGTGGCGGGGGGGACGCTCAGCAGCTTGCGCCAGTCGGGGTTGCCGGTGAACAGATCGGCGTCCCACCAGCTGTCCCCGGCTTCGATGGCTTCGCGTTCGGTGGCCGACATGGCGGGCATCGCGTTGCGCGCCCAGCGGTATGCAGGTTCCGAAATGCGGCGCCGGCGCCAGGCGTTGAAATCCATGAATCCCCCTTGTATTCGCGACAGGACGTACCGGGGCAAAGTACCAGAATTGGCGCTGCCCGGCCAAGCTGCGGCTTGCCGACTCTGCGACAATGGGCGTCGCCGCGCAGATGCGCAATCAACCGCTGTCCGGGCTCGTCCGCATGCTGAACAAACTCTGGCTAGGCTTCTTTCTCACCGCCGCCGCGGCCGCGCTGTACCGCTGGCTGGTCATCGGAGATCCCGAGGTCTTTCGCCAGATGGTCGCCAGCCTGTTCGACATGGCGCGCGTGTCCGTGGACGTGATGGTGCTGCTTTTCGGCACGCTGACCCTGTGGCTGGGTTTCTTGCGCATCGCCGAAGGCGCCGGCCTGGTCGAAAAGCTGGCGCGCCTGCTGGGGCCGCTGTTTGCGCGCCTGATGCCGGAGGTGCCGCGCAATCATCCGGCCATCGGCCTGATCACCCTGAACTTCGCGGCCAACGGGCTCGGGCTGGACAATGCCGCCACGCCCATCGGCCTGCGCGCCATGCGCGAGCTGCAATCGCTGAACCCCACGCCGCAAACCGCGACCAACGCGCAGATCCTTTTCCTGGTGCTCAATGCGTCCTCGCTGACGCTGCTGCCCGTCACGCTGTTCATGTTCCGCGCGCAACAAGGCGCGCCCGACCCCACCCTGGTCTTCCTGCCCATCCTGCTGGCCACCAGCGCGTCCACGCTGGCCGGCTTTCTGGCGGTGGCGATCTGCCAGCGCCTGCGCCTGGCGGACCCGGTCGTGATGCTCTGGCTGGGCGGCGCGGCGCTGGCGCTGGGCGGATTCATGGCGCTGCTGGCCAGCATGTCGGCCGCGGCCATTGCCTCGCTGTCCTCGCTGATGGGCAACCTGGCGCTCTTCGGCATCCTGCTGGCCTTTCTCGTGGTGGGCGCCTGGAAAAAGGTGCCCGTGTACGAAGCCTTCATCGAAGGCGCCAAGGAAGGCTTCGATATCGCCAGAAGCCTGCTGCCCTATCTGGTGGCGATGCTGTGCGCCGTGGGGGTGCTGCGCGCGTCCGGCGCGCTGGATTTCCTGCTGGACGGCGTCCGCTGGCTGGCGCTGCAGGCCAGTTGGGACACGCGCTTCGTGGACGCGCTGCCGACCGCGCTGGTCAAGCCGTTTTCGGGCAGCGCGGCGCGCGCGATGATGCTGGAGACCATGACGCATTTCGGCGTGGACAGCTTTCCTGCGCTGCTGGCCGCCGTCATGCAGGGCAGCACCGAGACCACGTTCTATGTCCTGGCGGTGTACTTCGGATCGGTGGGCATCCTGCGCGCCCGCCATGCGGTGGGCTGCGCGCTGATCGCCGATCTGGCCGGGGTGCTGGCCGCGATCGGCGTCTGCTACTGGTTCTTCGGATAGGGCGGGCGATTCGCGGGGGCTCAGTCCACCCGCAGGATCTTCATTCCGTTGGTGCCGCCGCTGTCGCGGTAGAAATCGCCCTTGGTCAGGATCACCCAGTCGCCCGTCTGCACCAGATTGCGCTTGCGCAGCTCTTCGATGGCGGCGTTGGACAGCTCGGCGGGATCGTAGTCCGACGGCGCGAACGGAATCGTGTACACGCCGCGGAACATCGCCACGCGGTTCTGCGTCAGGCTGTGCGGGCTGTAGCAGTAGATCGGCACGCCCGAGCGGATGCGCGACATGATCAGCGGGGTATGGCCGCTTTCCGTGAGCGCGATGATGGCCTTCACGCCCGGGAAATGGTTGGCCGCGTACATGGCCGCCAGCGCGATCGTCTCATCGCAGCGCGTGAAGGTTTCGCCCAGGCGGTGATGCGATTTCGTCGAGGTGGGGTGCTTTTCCGCCCCCAGGCACACGCGCGCCATGGCCTGCACGGCTTCGACCGGATACTGGCCCGATGCGCTCTCGGCCGACAGCATGACGGCGTCGGTGTAGTCCAGCACCGCGTTGGCCACGTCGGAGACTTCCGCGCGTGTCGGCATGGGGCTGGAGATCATCGACTCCATCATCTGCGTGGCGGTGATGACGACCTTGTTCAGCGTGCGCGCGTGCTGGATGATGCGCTTCTGGATGCCCACCAGTTCGGCGTCGCCGACTTCCACGCCCAGGTCGCCGCGCGCCACCATCACGCCGTCGCTCGCGCGGATCAGCGCGTCCAGGGCCTCGTCGTCGGCCACCGCTTCGGCGCGCTCGATCTTGGCGATGATCCATGCCTGGCTGCCGGCCGCCGCCAGCAGCGTGCGCGCCTCGTCGATGTCGCTGCCATAGCGGGGAAAGGACACGGCCACGTAGTCCAGTTCCATTTCGGCGGCCAGCTTGATGTCGACCCGGTCCTTGTCGGTCAGGCTGGGCGCGGACAGGCCGCCGCCGCGGCGGTTGATGCCCTTGTTGTTGGACAGCGGCCCGCCGACCGTGACGGTGGTGTGGACCTCGTCGCCGTCGACGCGGTCCACGACGAGCACGACGCGGCCATCATCGAGCAGCAGTTCGTCGCCCACGCGGCAGTCGGTCACGAGTTCCGGATAATCGATGCCGACGATGCTGGCGGTGCCCGCATCCTTGGGATGCGCGCGCGACAACGTGAACGGCTGCCCCACCTGAAGCTGCACCAGCTTGTCGGTGAAGCGGGCAATGCGGATCTTGGGCCCCTGCAGATCGCCCATGATCGCGACGAACCGGCCCTGCCTGGCGGCAATCTCGCGCACCAGGCGCGCGCGTTCGCGATGATCGTCGGCGCTGCCGTGCGAGAAGTTCAGCCGCGCCACGTCCAGCCCCGCGCGGATGAGCGCGTCGATGCGTTCGGGCGACGAGGTCGAGGGTCCCAGGGTGGCGACAATTTTTGTGCGGCGCAATACAGGCATGGCGGTCCACTCTCGCAAAAACAACGGAAGCGCTATGGTACGCCGGCCGCGTTCGCACGGGTATCATGGGGCTCACATCGACCTTCAACGCGCCCATCGACACCCGTGAAAATCGTCATCGCTCCCGACTCGTTCAAAGAAAGCGTTTCCGCGCCCGATGCGGCCGCGGCCATCGCGCGCGGCGTCAAGGCCGCCTTCCCCGGCGCGCACACCGTGTGTGTGCCCATGGCCGATGGCGGCGAAGGCACCGTCGAGGCCGTGCTGGCGGCCACCGGCGGCAAGGAGCAGCAGATCACCGTGAACGACGCGCTGGGCCACAAGGTCGACGCCGTCTGGGGCCTGCTGGACGATGGCACCGCCGTCATCGAGATGGCCGCGGCGGCCGGGCTTGAATTGATATCGCCTTCCAAGCGCGACCCCATGCGCGCCAGCAGCCACGGCGTCGGCGAGATGATGCGGGCCGCGCTGGACGCGGGCGCCACGCGCATCATTCTGGGCCTGGGCGGCTCGGCCACCAACGACGCGGGCGCCGGCATGCTGACGGCGCTGGGCGTGCGCCTGCTCGATGCCGGCGGCAACAGCCTGCCGCCCGGCGGCGGCGCGCTGGGCCAGCTTGCCTCGCTGGACACGCGCGGCCTGGACCCCCGGCTGGCCCGCATCCGCATCGACATCGCCTCCGATGTCGACAACCCTTTGTGCGGTCCGCACGGGGCGTCCCACATATTCGGCCCGCAAAAAGGCGCTACGCCGGAACAGGTGCAGACGCTGGACGCGATGCTCGGCCACTTCGCCGACATCTGCGCGCGCCACCTGCATGCCGATCACCGCGACGCGCCCGGCGCGGGCGCGGCCGGCGGACTGGGCTTTGCGGCCAAGGCCTTCCTCAATGCGCATTTCCGGCCGGGCGTGGAGATCGTCGCCGAACTCGGCGGGCTGGCCGAGGCCGTGCAGGGCGCGACCCTCGTCTTCACGGGCGAGGGCCGGATGGACGCGCAGACATTGCGCGGCAAGACGCCCGCCGGCGTGGCCAAGATCGCGCAGCGCGCGGGGGTGCCCGTCGTGGCGCTGGCCGGTTCGCTGGGAGAAGGCTACGAGGCCCTGCACACCTGCGGCATCAGCGCCGCATTCAGCCTGGCCCCCGGCCCCATCACGCTGCAGCAGGCCCTGGCGGACGCCGAACGCCTGCTTGCGGATCGGGCGCGCGACGTGATGCAGCTCTGGATGGCGGCCCAGAAACGCATGCTGTGAAATGCAATCTGTGAAAAGCAATCTGTGAAATGCACAAAGGCCCCGCGGGGCCTTTGTGCATGCGAATCCGACGGGGCGGTTCAGTCCCGCGGCAGCACGCCCGCCTGGACCAGCGCATCCGACAGGCCGATGTAGCGGTCCACCGAAATGTCCTCGGCGCGCGCGGTCGGCGCGATATCCAGCGCTTCCCAGGGCACCTGCGGCGCCCAGTCCGCCAGCACCCGGCGCAGCATCTTGCGGCGTTGCGAAAACGCGCGCGCCACCACGGTTTCAAAAGCGCGCTCGCTGACGGGCCGCAGGCGGTCCGCCGGCAGCGGCACCATGCGCACGATGGCCGACACCACCTTGGGCGGCGGATCAAAGGCCTCGGGCGGCACGTCGAACAGCTTGTGCATGCGATAGCGCGATTGCAGCATCACGGACAGCCGGCTGAAATCGCCGGAGCCCGGCTTGGCCACCATGCGGTCGATCACTTCGCGCTGCAGCATGAAATGCTGGTCGCGGATATGGTCGGCCCAGGTCATCAAGTGGAACAGCAGCGGACTCGAAATGTTGTAAGGAAGATTGCCCACCACGCGCAGCGCGCTGCCGAACTGCGAGAAATCGATCGTCAGCGCATCGGCCTCGACCACCGTCAGGCGCGAGGCGTCGAACTGCTTGCGCAGCCGGGCGGCCAGGTCGCGGTCGATTTCAACCGCGGTCAGGTGATCCAGGCGTTCGAGCAGCGGCCTCGTCAGCGCGGACAGGCCTGGGCCGATTTCGACCACCGCATCGTCGCGGGCAGGCGCCACCGCCCGGACGATGGACTCGACGACGCTGTCGTCGGTCAGGAAGTTCTGGCCGAAGCGCTTGCGCGCCTGGTGCTGAGACATGAAAAGCCCGTGATGCGTTTAGCGGTTGTTCTGCTGGATTTGCTGCTGCTTTTCGAGACGATTGTCCACGTAAGCCTGCGCGCGCAGTTGCTCGAGCCAGTCTTCGAAGGCGGGCTGCGCACGCCGTTCGAACAGCGTCTGACGGGCACGCATGCGCGCCAGGTCGTCGGTGGCATCGTGGTCGCGCCGTTCTTCCACCTGGATCAGGTGCCAGCCAAAAGGCGTCTGCACCGGCTGGCTGATCTCGCCAGGCTGCAGGGCGTTCATGGCGGCCTCGAACGGCGGCACGGTTTCGCCAGGATTCAGCCAACCCAGTTCGCCGCCTTGCGGCGCGGTGGCGTCCTGCGAATACTGGCGCGCCATTTCCTCGAACTTGGCATCGCCGTTCACCAGGCGCTGACGCACCTGCTGCAGGCGCTGGCGGGCGAGGTCGTCGCTCATGACGGTCGAGGTCTTGATCAGGATGTGGCGGGCGCGGGTCTGGACCACCTGCGTGGGACCCTGCGGCGCCTGCGGACGCGCGGCGGGCTGCGGCGCGGGCTGCGGCGGCGCCGGGGCGCGGGCGGTGCGGCCGGGCGCGGGCTGGGCGGTGCCGCGGTCCATCACCTTGATGATGTGAAAGCCGTTGCCGCTCTGGATGAGCTGGCTGACCTGGCCCTTCTGCAGGTTGCTGATGGCCTTGACGAAGAGGTCGGGCCAGCCGTCCAGCGGGCGCACGCCCATGACGCCGCCCTGCAGGGCCTCGGGACCGTCAGACGAGGCGGCGGCCAGGCTGGCGAAGTCGTCCCCGCGCTTGGCCTGGGCCAGCAGGCCCTCGGCCTTCTTGCGCAACAGCGCCAGTTGTTCGGGCGACGAGCCTTCCGGCACGCGCACCAGGATCTGGGCCAGCGCATACAGCATGGGGCCGGCGGGCACCGCGGCCTGCTCCGGCGCGGGCTGCGGCTGCGGCTGGGGCTGCGCTTGCGGCGCCGCGCCGAACGCCGGGTTGCGGCGCTGGTCCTTCAGGAAGGCATCGACTTCCGCATCCGAAATGACGATGGTCGAGTCCACCGCGCGCTGGCGCAGGCGATCCGTGCGGATCTCATCGCGCAGCGACTTGCGGTAGGCCTCCCACGACGTGCCGGCCTTTTCCAGTTCCTGGCGCAGCTGGGCCACGGTGATCTTGTTGCGGGACGCGATGGCCTGGACGGCCGTATCGATCTGCGCGTCGTCCACCCGGATGCCGAGTCGATCGGCTTCATGGCGCTGCACGCGCTCCATGATGAGGCGCTGCAGCACCTGGTGCTGCAGCGTCTGGTCGTCCGGCACCTGGATGCCGCGCGCCTTCAATTCGCTCGCGATGCGCTGGGAGGCCTCGCGCAGTTCGCGCAGCGTGATCACGTCCTTGTCGACGATCGCGGCGATGCCGTCCACGAACTGCTCGCCCTTGGGCGCGGACGCGTCTTTGTTCTGCGCGACGGGAGCGGCCTTGGCGCCGCTGTTCGCGCCCCGGGCGGCTTGCTCGGCCGCGTGGGCGGCGGGCAGGCCGGCGCACAGGGCCAGCAGCAGCGCATTGCCGGAGAGCCGGCGCAAAGAGTGCAACCTACGCATCATTCATACCTTTCAAATGTGGTCCCGGCCGGCACGGGCGGCGTGATGCGCGTGTAACCGGGGATGCTTCTGTTCAGCAGGTTCATCGGGTCGGTTCCGAGGGAACCCAGGCCCGTGAGCTCAAGCTGGAAGAACAGCGCGGAGTTGGTGTCCGCCGCCGATACGGCGTAGCGCTGGTAGACCATGCGGCCCACCCAGCAGCAGTCGCCCTTGTACTCCAGGCCGGCGATGGCCTGCGTCACGCGGGGGGATTCCGTCGTGTTGGCCACCGTGCTGGACGGGCCCGAACGCAAAGAATAGTCCACCCGGCCCACGCCGTACCAGCGCTTGCTGAACGGCCACTGGACCGCCAGGCTGATCTGGTTCTGTCCCTGCGGCTGGTAGCGCACGCCCGGCTGGGGGTCGCGCTGGTAACGGTAGGCCAGGGCCACCGTGGTCAGACGCTGCGGCGACCAGCGGGCGCTGACGAGCCCGCGCGACCAGTTGTTGTCGTACGGGTTGTACTGGGCGGCGATGTCGGTGTTCAACGAGTCGGTCAGGGCCGCGCTGGCCCCCACCAGGAAGTCGGAACGCACGTTCTCGCGCGGCGTCTCGCCGGGCAGCGTGACCTCCTGATCCTCGAAGTACAGGCGTTGGGCCACGCCCAGAGACATGCGCTCAAAGCCGGTGTTGGCATCCAGCCAGCGCGTGGTCAGCGCCGCCGTGAGCTGGTTGGCGTTGGCGATGCGGTCCCAGCCGCCGGTGTAGATGTTTTCCTCGAACGCCTGCGAGAAGCTGAAGTCGGACAACGAGGTGTCATAGACCGGCAGCGTGGACTGGTCGCGATACGGCACGCGCAGGTAATACAGGCGAGGTTCGAGCGTCTGTGTGGAGGACTTGCCGAACAGCGTGGTGTCGCGCTCGAAGATCAGGCCCGCGTCCAGCGACATGATGGGGAGCGTGCGCGACTGCGAACGGGGCAATCCCACCGCCGATCCGTTGTTCAGGCCCAGCGCGTCCACGCCATACCATTTGGTCTGGTAATGGGTGTAGTTGACGCCAGCCTTGGGAACGATGAACCAGCCGGGACGCACAACAGGATAGGATGCTGTCAAATACGTTTGGAGGCGGTCACCGTCAGGATACCGGAGGGCAGAGCCAAAATCCGGCATGCGGAAGCGCACCGCGGTCGAAGTCCAATCCACATCAAAACCACCCCAGTCGTAACGGGCGCCGCGCAGGTAAAACTCGGGTTCTTTGTCATACGGAGGCACCAGCGGCGCATCCGGGTCCTGCAGCGTCTGGTATTTATAGACTTGAGCGTAGGCGCTCCAGTTTCCGGACGCCCAACCCACGCGGCCGCGCTGCGGCAGGTAGGTGGTGGAGGCTTGGTTCAAGCCCAACTGCGAAATATCGCGGAAATAGTTGTCGTCCGAAACCTTGGCGATATCCCAGTCGGTATAGAAGCCGCGGGAAAACGTCTGCTGGTGGCGCCACCAGTACATCCAGCGATCTTCGCCGGTGACATCGTCGTCAGGCAGGTAGGTGCCGTCGATGGTGCCCTGGTAGCTCGATCCCAGATACCGGAACTCCCCACCCAGTTGCGTACCACGCTTGGAGAAGTACCGCGGCTGCACCGTCAAATCGTAATTGGGCGCCAGATTGAAGTAATACGGGATCGAGATGTCAAGACCGCCCTGGCTGGTCGTGCCGTACGTCGGAATCAGGAAGCCCGACTTGCGTTCGCGCTTGACCGGGAAGGTCAGGTAGGGCGAGGCCAGGATCGGCACGTCTTTGAAATACAGCACGCCGCCGCGGGCCACGCCCTCGTTTTCGTCGAAATCGATGTCAACCGAGTTGGCCTTGATGTACCAGGAGGGTTCCGGGCACGGGCACCCGCTGTACGTCACCGTGTGCAGCCGCATCTGCGACTTGCTGAAAATGTCCGCGTGGTCGGCCACGGCAAAGCCGCCCGTGGCGCCCAGCCAGAAGTTCGGCTTTTCGACCTCGCCGGAATACCGGTCCACGTTGAACTTGGCGCGCGGCCCCGTCACCAGCGTGCCGTCGCGCATCATGCGCGCGCTGCCGCGGACGTCGACTTCGCCGGTGTCCTTGCGGTAATTGATTTCGTCGCCCTTGATCACGCCATCGATGCGGCGCACCTGTGCATTGCCCGACAGCGTCAGCTCGTAGTCGGGATCGCCCGAGATGCTGTCCGCTTCCATGAAGGCGGGAATGCTGTCGTCCGGCAACCGGTGCATCCGCAGGCCGGGAGACGTGCGCAATTCCGGGGTTGACGTGGCCGACGGCGCGGAAGCAGCGGCGCCCGGGCTACCTTGAGCCTGGACGGCTCCGGCGGCGACGCTGACAACGGAGAGGATCAACCACGGAACCTTGCGCACGAATGAAAACAGCCCTTTTTGACCATCGGAGAGCCGGACAAAGGCTCCCTGGCGGGGCCAATGCTGACGGAAACGAGCCGGTATTATAGAGAAGCCGCGAACAACGCCCAGCCTTAAGTTCGCCCGACCCAAATTTCAGCAATATTGCCCTTCTGACACGGATCTTCCTTGAAAAACGATCACGACCCCCGCCTGGCGCAAGTGCGCAACTGGCTGGAAGGCCTGCCTCCCGCCCTGAACCTGGCCGTGCAGACCCTGCGCCCCGCGTCGGCCGACGCGAGCTTTCGCCGCTACTTTCGGCTGGACGCGGGCCCGCGCACCCTGATTGTCATGGACGCCCCGCCCCAGCACGAGGACTGCCGCCCGTTCCTGCACGTGGACAAGCTGCTGGCCGACGCCGGCCTGAACGTGCCGGCGGTACTGGCCCAGGACCTGGACCAGGGCCTGCTGCTGCTGTCCGATCTGGGCGAGCAGACCTACTATCAGCGCATCCAGGCCGGGCTCGACGATGCCACCCTGCAGACGCTGTACCGCGAGGCGCTGGCCGCCCTGGTCAAGCTGCAGCAGGCCTCGACCGCCGGACTGGGCACCTATGACAGCGCGCGCCTGGCCGACGAGCTCACGCTCTTTCCCGAGTGGTACGTGCAAAAGCATCACGGCGTGACGCTGGACGACAAGACCGCCAACGCCCTGCAAAAGATCTTCGCGCTGCTGTCGGCCAGCAATGGCGGACAGCCGCAGGTGCTGGTGCACCGCGACTTCCACTCGCCCAACCTGATGGTCTGCGACCAGCCGCAATACGGCCCCAATCCCGGCGTCATCGACTTCCAGGACGCGCTCTCGGGCCCCATCACCTACGATCTCGCGTCGCTGGTGACCGATGCCCGCACCACCTGGGAAGAACCGCAGCAGCTCGACTGGGCCATCCGCTACTGGGAAATGGCGCGCGCCGCCGGCCTGCCCGTCGATGCCGATTTCGCGGAATTCCACCGCGCCTATGAATGGATGGGCCTGCAGCGCAACCTGCGGATCCTGGGCGTCTTTGCCCGCCTGAACCACCGCGACGGCAAGGCCCACTACCTGGCCCACATCCCGCGGGTGAACGGCTACGTGCGCCAGGTCGCGCAGCGCTACGGCGTCTTCACGCCGCTCCTGCGGCTGCTGGACCGCCTGGACGACCGCCAGGTCAGCGTCGGATACACGTTCTGATGCGCGCCATGATTCTTGCCGCCGGCCGCGGCGAACGCATGCGCCCGCTGACCGACCGCCTGCCCAAGCCCATGCTTCCGGTCGGCGGCAAGCCGCTGATCGTCTGGCATCTGGAACGACTGGCCGCGGCGGGCATCCGCGACATCGTCATCAACCATGCCTGGCTGGGCCACGAAATCGAGGGCGCCTTGGGCGATGGCGCGGCCCAGGGCGTGCGCATCCGCTATTCGGCCGAAGCCCGCGCCCTGGAAACCGCGGGCGGCATCGCGCAGGCCCTCCCCCTTCTGGGCGAGGACCCGTTCCTGGTCATCAACGGCGACATCTGGTGCGACTGGGATCCGGCCCAGGCGCATGACCTCGCGTCCCGCGCGCAGCCGGGCGGCGCCTGGCTGCTGCTGGTGGACAACCCCGCGCACCATCCTGCCGGCGACTTCGTCCTGACGGCCGATGGCCGCGTGCAGGCGCAGGGAACCCCTCGTTTGACCTTTGCCGGCGTCGGCGTCTACCATCCGTCGTTGTTCATGGATGTGCCGCGCGGCCAGGCAGCGCCCCTGGCGCCGCTACTCAGGCAGGCCATGGAGCGGGATCTGGCGCGGGGGGCCCGTCATACCGGCCGATGGACCGACGTGGGAACGCCGCAGCGGCTGGCCGACCTCGACGCGGAACTCGGCGACGGCACCGCTTGACGTCCACATATTTCACAATATCAAGGTGCGCAACGAGGCTTGTCTGCGCACGCATCGCCCCCGGCTGACGGGGTATTCTCTGACGCTTTGGCATGCGCGCGCCGCCTGCCCACGAGCACACACACAGGAAGTTTTCTAGGAATGGGGATGTTTGGAAGATCGCAACGGGCCGTATTCAAGCCCTCCGTGTACCAGCCGGGTCAACGCACGCGCCGCATGCCGCGCTGGCTTGTCCTGCTGCTGGTTGGCATTGCGCTTGGCGCGGGCGGCGTGCTCTTCCTGCAAACCAACTACGGTCCGCAACGCCTGACCGTCGAACAATCCGAACAGCTGCACACTGAACTGAGCGCCGCCAACATGGAGCGCCAGCGCCTGCAGGCGCAGCTGGAAGAAGCCACGCAGCAGCGCGACGCCAACAAGGCCGGCCACGAAAAGCTCACCAGCGACCTCTCCGAGGCCCGCGCCCGGATCGAAACCCTGAACAAGGAACTGGTGCTGTTCCAGGACGCCATGCCGCCCGACCCCCGCGGCGGCAACCTGGGCATCCGCTCGGCCACCTTCAAGCGCGCCCCCGGCCAACTGGACTACCAGGTGCTGGTCATGCGCGAAGACCGCGAGGGCGCGCCCTTCAACGGCACGCTGACCTTCGCCATCGAAGGCTCCTATCCCAACGGACGTGCCGCCACGGTCACGCCCGAAGGCCCGGCCCTGAAGGTCGACCGCTACGACTACGCGCTGGGCCAGCTCAAGCTGCCCGACGGCTTCACCCCGAGGGTCGTGGTGCTGCGCGTGATGGATGGCAACCAGAAGCAGCAGGCAATGCGCATCTACAACGTGCGCAACTGAGGTCCGCCTCGCCGCGCTTAAAAACCCGCTTTGCCGCGGGTTTTTTTACGTCCGCCGAAAATAGTTGCGCACGCAACCTGCCAGGCATATAGTTGCGCAAACAACCAAATCCTGGAGACAGCATGACGCTCCCCTCGCACGTTCCCGTCCTGATCGCCGGCGGCGGTCCGGTCGGCCTGACCCTGGCCGCACTGCTGGCCGAGTACGGCATCGCCTCGCTCACCGTGGAAGCCGACGAAGGCTATTGCAGCGGCAGCCGCGCCATCTGCATGTCGCGCCGTTCGCAGGAAATCCTGGGCTGGATCGGCGCGGACCGGCCGCTGATGGCCACCGGGCTGGCCTGGACCGGCGGGCGCAGCTACTTCCGCGACCGCGAAGTGCTGCACTTCCAGATGCCGCACGATCCCCTGCAGCGCTACGCGCCCATGGTCAACATCCAGCAGTACTACGTCGAGGAATACGCGCACCAGGCCATGCAGCGCCACCCCGGCCTCGCCACGCTGGCGTGGTCGGCGCGCGTCACGGGCGTGCAGCCCGGTCCCGACGGCGTCTCGGTCGAGGTCGAATCCGGCGGAACGCGCCAGACCGTGCGCGCCGACTGGCTGGTCGCCTGCGACGGCGGCCGCAGCACCGTGCGCGACGCCATGGGACTGAAGCTGGAAGGCATGCAATACGAAGGCCGCTACGTCATCGTCGACATCGAGCAGGCGTCGCAGCGGCCCGTCGAACGCCTGGCCTGGTTCGACCCGCCTTCCAACCCGGGGTCCACCCTGCTCATGCACCGCCAGCCCGGCAACGTGTGGCGCGTGGACTACCAGATCCGCGACGACGAAGATCCCGACGAGGCCGTCAAGCCGGAAAACGTGCTGCCGCGCGTGCAAAGCCATCTGGACATGATCGGCGAGACCGCGCCCTGGAAGCCGCTCTGGATTTCGATCTACAACGCCAAGTGCCTGACGCTGGACAGCTACCGCCACGGCCGCGTGCTGTTCGCCGGCGACGCCGGCCACCTCGTGCCGATCTTCGGCGTGCGCGGCTTGAACTCCGGGCTGGACGACGCCGGCAACCTGGCCTGGAAGCTTGCCTGGGTGCTGAAGGGCCAGTCGCCCGACAGCCTGCTGGACAGCTACAGCATCGAACGCGTGCACGCCACGCGCCAGAACCTGGCCTACGGCGCCAAGAGCACCGAGTTCATGGCCCCGCCGGACTACGGCTTTCGCCTCATGCGCGAGGCCGCCCTGCGCCTGGCGCTCGTGGACGAGGGCGTGCGGTCGCTGATCAATCCGCGTCAGTCCGCGCCCATTTCGTACGACACCTCGCCGCTGAATCAGGAAGACCGTGCCCCGCAGGCCGGACCGGCGGCGGCGCCCGGCCAGCCCGCGCCCGATGTCCTGCTGCAGGACGGCGACGCGCCCCAGTACCTGACCGCCCGCTTCGGCGCGGGCTTTGTTGCGCTGGCCATTGCGCCGGACGCGGCCTTGTCGGCGGCGCTGGATGCGCTGGCCCGGGCCACCCAGGCCGCGCCGCACCCGCTGCAGGTGCTGCGCACAGGCGACGGCGGCCTGGCCGACCCGCACGGCCAGCTCCGCCAGCGCTATGGCGGCGAGCCCGGCACCGTCTATCTGCTGCGGCCGGACGGCTACGTGCTGGGCCGCTGGACGGCGCCCGCCGCCCATGACCTGCGCGCGGCGCTGGCGCCCTACTACCCCTCGGTTTCCCTGAACCCGAATGCCACGACGAAAGGCCAAGCATGAACCACGAAGAACTGGACCAGGTCTACACCAGCATGGCGCAGGCGGTGACGCGCGCCGGCGAATCGCGCGCGCCGCTCTTTCTGTCGATACTGGGATTGTCCCTGCTCAGCCGCCTGCCCTCGGCGCAAGAGGCCAAGGCGCTCCTCGACCAGGCCGAGGCGGCCAGCCTGGAGGACGGCGCTGTGGCAAACTATTCGGCCTGCGCCCCCACGGCCCCCACCTCCGCCCGCCCGACGTGACAACGCCTGCCCTGGAACGATTCCTGACCTACCGCCTGCACGTGCTCAACAAGATCACGGACCGGGACACGAATCGCGCCTATCTCAAGGACTGCGACATCCCGCTTGGCGAGGCGCGCTGCCTCGCCGCCATCGGCCGATACGCGCCCCTGTCGGTCAACGACCTGGCGCGCGCCGCGAACCTGAACAAGGGCCAGGCCAGCCGCTCGGCGCAGGCGCTGGTGGACCGCGGGCTCGTGGAAAAAACGGTCTCCGCTTCCGATGGCCGCGGCGTGGTGCTGGCGCCGACTCCCGAGGGCATGACGCATTACCGCCGCATCATCGATCTCATCGCACGCCGCAATCAGGAGATTTTCGGCTGCCTGAGCGCCGAGGAACAGCGCCGGTTCGGCGACATGCTGGACCGGCTGATCGGCCACCTGCAGGCCGAGGCGAACGAGACGAACGAAGCGGACGAAGCGAACGAAGCCGGCGGCTGACCGCCCGCCGCCGATCGCCCGCAGCCGGTCGCCCGCAGCCGGTCGCCCGGTTCAGGGTTGCGTCTTGGGCGCGGTGGCGCCGGCCTGCTGCGCGACCTCGTCCATGAACTGCGCCATGCGCACGTCCAGCTCGGTCACGCCGCCCGCGTCGTGCGTGGTCAAGGTCACGTCGACGCGGTTATAGACGTTGGTCCATTCGGGATGATGATTGAGCTTTTCCGCAAACATCGCCACGCGCGCCATGAAGCCGAACGCGGCGTTGAAGTTGGGAAAGCGATACCGCTTTTCGATGGCATCGCGCATGGCCACGGCCTGCCAGCCGGTGAGCGCGGCGACGGCGGTCTCGGTGCCGATGCGGGCGGGAGGAAAGTCGCTCATGTCAGACTCCGGAAAGAAAAGGCGGCGGCGCATCGCGCCCGCCGCCTGTCAGCAAGGAACGCGCCCCGCGCTTACTGCCGGACCGCGTACAGGTAGATCTCCACGCGCCGGTTCAGCGCGCGCCCTTCGGCGGTTGCATTGTCGCCGATCGGATCGTTCGGGCCACGGCCCTCCACGCTCAGGCGGCCCGCCGCCACGCCCTGCCGGGCCAGGTAATCCGTCACGCTCTTGGCGCGGTTCACCGACAGGGTCTGGTTGTGCGCCAGCGATCCGGTGCTGTCCGTATGGCCCACCACCTTGGCCCGCAGCTCGGGATGCTGATTCAGCGAACGCGCCACGCTGTCCAGCACCGGCAGCAACGCCGGCTTGAGCTGCGTCTTGTCCGTGTCGAACGACACGCCGCTCGGAATATTGACCTTCAGGCTGCCATCGGGCATTTCCACGACGTCGATGCCCAGCGACGAAGCCCCGGACTTCTGCACGTCGTCCTTGACGACCTTCCAGTTGTAGCCCACCAGGCCGCCCGCCACCGCACCGATGCCGGCGCCGATGGCCGCGCCCTTGCCGTGTCCGATCAAGGCGCCGATGCCCGCGCCCAGCGCCGCACCCGCGCCCGTTCCCACGGCGGTATTCGTTTGCTGTTGCGTGGCGCACCCTGCCAGCAACACGCCCGCCGTCGCAAGCACGGCGATCCGGTTGATTGTTCTTGAATTCATGGGAACCTCCACTGTCCATCCAGAAACCGGTTCATTCCGGCGTGGAACATGCTAGCAAGGGCAGCCGGGGCGACGGGCAACATTTTGTATGCCTCGCCGGCGCCGTCCGGGGCCGGCCGACGCCCGCCACGTTAAGATCGCCCGATCGGAGAAAACATCCATGACAGTCGCTCGCACCTACTTTTTCAACCGGATGGCCGACAACGAGCTGGCCGGGTTGTGCGGCGCAAAAGACGACTTCTTTCTGGAAAACATCGACGACCTGGAATCCGCCGTCGCCCGTATCCGGGCCATGCTCAAGCAGGCAGGCATGCGCAGCGAAGTGGAGCACGCCCCGCTCAACGCCGCCCCGGGCATCGGCGATCTCCTATCGGCTGTCGCGCCGGCCGTCGGCCTGATCTGGGCGTCCGTGCGCGCGCTGGGATCGACCGGACGTCCTCGTGCCGACGCGACATTGCGCGTGACGTCGAACAGTTCCCTCAGCGTGGTGTTCTCCCGAGGGCCGTGCCCGCCCACCGCGCAATGAACCGCGAGGCGGCAATGTGCCGCCGGTCGGCGCCTGTCACCCCCGCCGGCCAAACAGCATCGCCAATCCGAACAACGCGCCCAGCCCGCCGACGATGGCCAGCGATATCGACGGCTCGCGCAGGTTCAGCGCCATGATCGCCGACCCCGCCCCCAGGGCCGTGATCAACAAGCCCACCAGGCGCCCGGCCGTGGAGCCGTAGAAATGCGTGCGGCGCGCCGCCTGCGTGCCGGCGGGCTGGCGTTTCTGCCAGGCCGCCAATGCCTGCTCGAACTCGCGCAACAGGCGTTCCCGGCTGGGCAGGTCCACCGCGCTGACGAGCAACGTCGGCAGGCCGGCGCGGGCCAGCTTGAGATAGTCGTCCGTGCCCCAGCTGGACAGATCGGCAAAGGCCACGGAAGACCGGCGCGAAAACTCCAACCCATCGGCCGTCACCCTGACGGCATTGCGCGTGGGAAAGCCCTTGTACGCGATCAGCGGCGGCACGAGCAGGCCCAGCAGCGCAAGCCCCGCGGCCAGGCCCATCGGTCCGCGGTTGAACACCACGAGCATGAAACTGCCTGCCGCCAGCGCGAAGGCCAAGGGCACCGACAACTGGTGCCATCGGGTATAGACCGAGACCTGAATCCCTTCGTTGCTGTTCATGCTTGCATCTCGTCAGTTGTTTGCTTTCACCAGGTTGGAACCGTTGGCGCCCATCGGCACCGAGCGGATGTCGGGCATGCGGTCCGGGTCGGGCCAGTATTCGACCTTGATGACCGCTTCCTGGAAGATATCGTCATCGACCAGCACTTCCGTGCGCAGGATCGCGCAGCCATTGCTCACGTGGAATTGCACCGACTCGTCCCAGGGCTTGGCCGTGAATTCAATGGACTGGCTCCGGTCCTTGCGTACCCAGCGCCAGGCATCCGCCCACCCGGGGCGAGACTGCATATTGTCCACGTATTGGTCCACGCGGTCGGCCCACGTTTCCTCGCGCGGACGGCCCTGCACGAATTGTGCATTGGACGGCCCGCGCGGCTGCAATTCGGGATCCTGCGAACGCACAGAGCCCTTGCTCGCGACGACGGCGCTGACGCCCTGCCCGACGAGCTTGAGGTTATACGCGTAGTCGCTATGCTCGGAATAGCCCGGCATCACCACTTCCAGCACCAGGCGGTCCCGGCCGAAAACCTCGCCCTGCCAAAGCCCGTTCCAGTCCAGCGTCACGCGCACGCCGAACACGGCCCGGTTGAACGCCTCCAGTTCCTCCACGCGCGTTTCGTAGAGGGTGCGTTCCTTCACGTCCGCGTACGCCGCGGAGCGCATGCAGCAGCAGGTGAACCAGATCTCCAGCTCGCTTTCCTTGGCGCTGTCGCCCCAGAACTTGAAGTACAGCCCGGCCGCCAGCAGGCACAGGCCCAGCGCAATCCAGCCCCACACCGGGATACCCAGCAGCACGGTGCCGCCGCTGGTCAGGCCGACCATGGCGCTGCCAAAGCCCCCCGCGCCCGCCACCACGCCGGCCGCGCTGAAGGCCCCGCCCAGCGAAACCAGCGCCGTGGCGACGCCGGTCAGCCCGGACAGCAGCAGGAACACGGACGAGGTCGCATAGGCACTGCCCGCCTCGTAGTTCTTCACGTCGTACTGGTCGATCGCGCTCAGTGCGTTGTTGGCCCCGTCGACGAACGTGGCCGCCGCCGCAAACACGGCGCCCGCCGTCCGCACGGCCGTCAGGCGCATGTTCAGCTTCAGATTCATGGTGAAGGCCGTGTTGGCGCCCACTCGCGCGCCGATCGCGCCCGCCGTCACTTCGATCGCCACGCTGCCCACACCCAGCACGCCCGACGTGATGCCGAACCAGGCCTTGCGCGCGGCCTTGGCGTCATGGATGACCTGCGCCTTGCGCAGATCCGACACCGATGAATAAAGCGCCACCAGCGTCATCACGCCCGTCGCGCCCGCATTCGCGCCGTCCTTGGTTTTCGCCCATTTGACCAGGCCCGCCAGCGGCGACATGGTGGGCGCGGGCAGGGCCAGCACCGGCGCGGGCGCCGGCAGCGACAGTTGCGGCGTTGCGCCGGCCCCGGGCTGCGGCCGCGCCGTGGCGGCGGCGTTCAATTGCGCGTCGACTTCCTCGGGAATGATGTAGTTGAGCGTGACCGGCGTGGCGCGCTCGGCCTGGGTGCCCATCCAGCCAGACTGCATATGCGAGTTCGCATAGATGCCGTTCCCGCCGCCCACCGTCACCGAGGTCCGGTCCGGTTCCCAGACGATCTGGTGCATGTCCGCAATCATCCGGGGCACGGTGGTGGTATGCGTGCGCACCGCCATCACGATGTTCATGCGCGCCGACATCGTCAACGTGACGCGCGCGGCGACGCGCTCGGCAATGGGATCGCCAGCCAGGGTCAGCCGCAGCAATTGCGTCGCCATGAAGCGGCCGATCGCCGCGGTGGCCACCCGCATCGGCGGCAACTGCCCCTTGGCCGCCCGCTCCTTGAGCCAATCGTTGTAGCTCTTGATCATCCGGCGCACGCTGGATATCTGCTTGGAGATGACCTTGCCCTTGGCCTCGCGGTCCAGAAAGCCCAGCAGCTCGCCGTCGTTCGCCGCCAGCGCGCGCCAGATCGCCGCATAGGTGCTGGAGCCGTCCTCGTCCTTCAGCGAATCGTCGATGGCTTTGTGTTCGCTTTCGATCGCGCCCGCGCCGTCCACGCACAGCGCCATGTCCTCCTCCAATCGCTCGCCGGCGGCGGCGTCCTGGGACGAATAGGCCTTGAGCGCCAGCCAGAACGTGTCGCGGCCATACCACCACGCCCAGTCCTTGCCGGCGCCCTCGATCTTTTCGCGCATCCGGGAGATGGCGGCCTTGTTGTCGCTGAGCGTCTTGGCGACCTTGCCCGTGTCGATGCGTTCGCGCAGGCGCGTGATCTCATCGCCCGTGGAGCCCATCTGCTTCTGCAGGCCATCGATGATTTGCGCCACGCCCACTTCGCGCATGCGCGTCGGGTCCAGATGGTGTTCGGCCAGTTCGCCCATGCACTTATTGCGCCACGTCGCCACATCCGCCAGGATGCCCACGGGATCGCGCAGCGCCAGCACGATGCCGCCCTTGGGCGTCATCTGCCGCATCTTGGCCGCCATGGCCGCGGCCTGCCCGCCGAATGCGCTCACGGCCGGCGCCAGCGTATTGCCGAACAGGGTGCCGGCGCCCGCCGCATCGCGGAACTCGATGGCGTGCTTGTCCAGGTTGGCGCCGTCCTCCGCCACGCGATAGCCGGTCTCCGGCTTGGGATGGCCGCCTCCCCACACCGCCTTGGCGTCCAGTTCCACCATGATCTTCTTGCGCCAGCGGTCGTCGCGGGCCAGGTCGCGGCGGATGTCCCGCGTCCACCATACCCGTGAATAACCCACCCACACCGTGCGCGACGCATTGGCGGGCGCCTCCACGTTGATCAGCGACGATTCCAGGCCATGGCCTTCCCGCGTGCAGGTGAACGTGGGCTGTTCGGCCGGGCGGTTGTCGTCGTCGACCGGGACTTCCTTCATCTGGCCGGTCGCCGTCGCCGCGAACGCGCGCCACCCGTAGCTGCGGCGCGGATCCCAGATATACACATAGCCCGCCGTGATCGCGCGCAGCATGTACGCGCCCTGGCGCAGGGTCTCGTAATACAGCTCCGGGTCCACGTACACCCCGTCGGGCAGGTCGTTCTTGCCGCCCGGCACGTAGGCGATCCGCATCGGCAGGATGGGCAGCCCCGGCCGGCCGCAGAACTTGCCCTTGCAGGGCAGCGCGTCGTAGTCAGTCGTCATGCTTGCAGATCCTCCCGAGCCTGCGCCTCGTGCGCAAACCCCTGCCATTCCTCGTCGTCCATGTCCTCGGCGGCGCGATACAGGCGGCCGCCTTCCTCGCGCACTTCGCGCAGCAGCGCCAGGAACGAGGGCGCGCGTTCCAGCGGCGCCGCCAGGCGCACCCGCCAGGCGGCGAACAGCGCCGCGTCGTCGTCATCCTCGATGCCGCAGGCCGCGGCGGCGTCCAGCGCGCGACGCACGGGTTCCAGCGCCGACGGCCCATGGCGCAGGCCGTCCGCGTTCAGCCGTTGCAGCACCGCATTGACGCGGCCCAGCCGCGCCAGCCGGGGCCAGTCCGGCGTGACGGTCTGCATCGGGCCGCCCGCATCCGGCAGGGCCTGCCACTGCCCGAACCCGTCCACGCTCATCCACGTCACGCCCGCGATCCATGAGGACGGCACCGTGCCCGCGTACAGCTCGCTCTGGAATTGCGTGGTGCGCGGGTCCCAGAACCGCAGGATGCGCACGCGCCCCCGCGCATCGCGCAGGCGCGCACGCTGGACCAGGCGCTGTGCCACTTCCCCCAGCGGCAGGTCGGTGGCCAGCCACGCCGACATCGACCTCGCCCGCCGGGCGGCCGGCGCCGGGCGCACGGCTTCATCCACCGCCCGCCGCAGACTGGCGTTGACCAGGCGCTCGTGCCGCACTTCGTCCGGCACTTCGGCCAGATACAGGGGCGGCGCGGTCGCGCCTTGTGAGAGCAGATCGACCTCGCGGCGCGCCAGGCCGGCCGAGGCGATCTGCCTTGCCAGCGGATCGCCCAGCG
The DNA here is from genome assembly GCF_900108985.1 of Achromobacter sp. NFACC18-2. NCBI lineage: Bacteria > Pseudomonadati > Pseudomonadota > Betaproteobacteria > Burkholderiales > Alcaligenaceae > Achromobacter > Achromobacter sp. NFACC18-2. The sequence goes on from NZ_FNYM01000011.1 coordinate 39,936, forward strand.
TCGAATCGCACAACAGCAGCACGCGCCGGTCGGCGCGACTGTCCAGGACCGCCCGCAGGCCCGCGATGGCGCGCTCGACGCGGGCTTCGGCGCCGTCCGTCCAGTATTCGGGGTGGCGAGGCGTCGCGTCCATCGTCATGCCGCCAACGCGCCGCTGCCGGCCGCGTCCTCCAGCGCCGCGGCGCAGCCTTCCAGATCGCCTTGCGGCGGCTGCGCGGGGCCGGCGCCGCTTTGCGGCCCCACCCAGTTATGCACGCCCGCCTTCAGTTCCACCTTGCCGGGCGCGTGCAGCTGGATGCCGCCGCCCTCGATCCGCAGGTACGCGCCTGCGGCCGTCGCCAACACCTTCTTCGACGCTTGCACGTCCACCGCGCCCTGCGCCGACGCCAGCGTCACCGCCTTCTCCGCCGCCAGCCGCATGCGCGCCTTCTGGCTTTGCAGCCGCAGTTGTCCGCCCGCCGCATGCAGGCGGATGCCTTGTTCTTCAACCGCCCGGCCGCTGCCGCCCAGGCCCTTGGTGAACAGCACGACGCCTTGCGCCACGCACATCGACAGGTTCGCGCCCGCCGCCCAGTTCACGTCCGGGGCGATCTGGCACAGCGTCGCGCCGGCGACCGTGTATGCGTTGTGCGGCGTGTACTGGCCTATTCCGCTGGGCGCGCTGACCTGGATGTGCGGCGTGGTGTAGGCCGGGACACGGACCTCTGCCTCGGCCTTGGTGCCCTCGATGATCTCACGCACCGCATCCAGCTCCTTCAGCGCGCGCGTCTTGTCGGCGTCGCCGGGCAGATTGGCTTCCTGGCGGCCGGCGCTGGCGGACAGTTCGCCCGCCTGCGCGATGGACTTTTCCATCTGCTTGATGGCCTCTTCGCTGTCCAGCAGGCCGCCGACCGCGTCCTCGCGCTTGTCCGCGCTGATCAGCAGGCCTTCCCCCGCGCGCAGCGCCAGCGCTTCGCTGGTGGCCAGCTCGGCGCCATGGCCCAGGTCCGACAGGCGCTCGTTGTCGCGCTGCTGCTTCAGATGCCCCAGATTCAGCCGCGCCTCGGCCTGCGTGGTCGACGCCGTCAGCCGCGATTGGCCCGGCGTGTCATCCTGCACGAGCTGGTTGTAGCCGCCCATGCCTTGTCCACTCGTGGCAAGCGCCTGGGTCTTGAACCCCGACATCACCACGTTGTGCGCGTGCCCCGCGTCGCTGCCCGCGAACCAGGCAGGCGCGTTGCCGGTCGCCTTGGCCGCCCCGCCCTGGACCTGGTTGTTGGCCGCGTTCTCGGCGCCGGCGCCGTTGTACAGCGCGCCCACGACGACCGGCCGGTCGATGTCGCCATGCAGGAACTGCACCAGCACCTCCTGCCCCAGCCGAGGCACGAAATGGCCTCCCCAATCCGATCCGGCCACGGGCTCGGCCACGCGCACCCAGGCGCCCAGGGCCTCGCTGGCCGGCGCGTTGTCGTCGCCGGCCGGATGATCCTGGCGGTTGCTGGACGCGCTGCCGCGCTGCCAGTGAAACTGGATCTTGATGCGGTGATCGCGGTCGGTGTGGACCGGATCGCCGGTCCCCACCACCAGCGCGGTCTGCGCGCCATGGACCGTGGGCCGGGGATGCAGGCGCGCGCCGTGGCCGTCCCGCGTGCGGGGACGGTATTCCAGCGTGGCGGCAATGGCCTCGAAGCGGTTGCGGTAGAAGTCCGCCTCGCCGGCCGCCGGATCGCCGGCCGCCGGATCGCCGGCCGCCGGTTCGCCGGCCGCCGGTCCGCCCGCCGCGCCCAGGGCTTGCGCCACGGCCTGCCCCAGGCTTTCGTCGAAATTGTTGCGCGCCTCGTGGCGCATGCCGATCACCACGAAATCCGCGCCCGCCCCTTGCGACGGCCCCCAGTGGCCCGTCAGCGTGAAGCGCTGCCCCGGCGCCAGCGTGCGGGCGGTGCCTTCGCCTTCGCACAGCGATTGGCGCACGCGTTGCGCCGCCAGCGCGTTGTGCGCCAGGCGCTCGCCTTGCGCGCCGTCCTCGAACAGGTACTGTCCGGGGTAGTCCGAATCGGCCAATTCCATCGCATTGGCGAACTTGTCTTCGACCTGGGCGCTGACCTTGCGGGCCTGCATGGCGCGGTAGTCCCAGGTGGCCAGGCGCACCGCGTTGGTTTTCCACGCGCGGCCCTGCCGCCAGCCCTGGATGGAATCCTGCTTCTCGGTGGCATCGGCGCGTTGAAACGGGATGCTGTCCTGCGGGCCGGGCTCGAATGCGCCATTGTGGTCCGCGATGACGATCGTGGCTGTGCCGGGCGCGTCCTCGCCGCCTTCATGCTCGACCCAATAGAACAGCCCCTCTTCGGCCAGCAGGCGCTCGACGAACGCGAAGTCGGTTTCCCGGTACTGGATCGTCAGGCTGCGCTTGGCGTAGGCATCGCGATCCCTGACTTCCCAGCGCCATAGGGGCGCCAGCGCGCCCTGGCCCTGGTAGTCGCCAAACACGCTGTCGACGATGTCGATCACCGACAGGTCCTGGAATACGTAGCTGTCGCGCCGCTGGCGCAGCAGCGCCAGCCACGGTTCGATGCGCAGGCGGTAGCGCGCGAAGCCGCCGTTGGCGCCCTCGAACCGCGCCTCGGTCACCAGGCCGCACCAGACGCGGTGCTCGTCCGGCCCCAGGGCGGTCCGCAGCTTCACCTGCGCGGCCTGGCCGATCAGCGACTTCAGCGGAATGTGGGCATCGTCCGACAGCGCATCCACGTGCAGCACGAAGCCGCCGTCGCTCAGCTGCTCCGTGCCTTGCAACCGCTCCGCCAGCAGCTTGTCCTGCCCGAGCGGCGTCGTCAGGTCCAACAGGCGATCGGCCTGCGTAAAGCCTGCGCCCAGCAGACTGGCGGCGGCGAGTTCTAGGGCCATGACTGCATTTCTCCTGGTCAGCTCATCCGGAACCGGAACTCGCCGTTCTTGCCCGCGCTCACACGGATCCTGGCGATGGGCTCACCCTGCGCCATGCGACTCAGGACGTGCTCGGCAATCTCCGGCAGCAGCGTTCCGTTCAGGATGTGGTCCACGTTGCGCGCGCCGGTATCCACTTCGGTGCAGCGGGCCAGCACGGCGTCCACCAGCCCCTCGTCCCATTCGAACACCGCGCGGTGCGTGGCCTGGACGCGGCGGGCGATGCGTCCGAGCTTCAGGCCGATGATGTGCGCCAGCGCGTCGTCGTCCACCGGGTAATACGGAATGGTCTTCATGCGCCCCAGGAATGCGGGCTTGAACGCCTTGTACAGCTGCGGCGCCAGCAGCGCCGACAATTGCTCGGGCGATGGGCGCTCGCTGGCCGGCTTGTTCAGGCAGGCCTGCATGATGGCGCTGGACCCAACGTTGGACGTCAGGATGATCAGCGTGTTGCGGAAATCGATCTCGCGTCCTTCCGCGTCGTCCATCACCCCCTTGTCGAACACCTGGAAGAACAGCTCCAGCACGTCGGGGTGCGCCTTTTCGATTTCATCCAGCAGCACCACGCTGTAGGGCTGGCGGCGCACCGCCTCGGTCAGCACCCCGCCCTCGCCATAGCCGACGTAGCCGGGCGGCGATCCCTTCAGGCCGGAAATGCTGTGGGCCTCCTGGTATTCGCTCATGTTGATGGTGACCAGCTTGCGCTCGCCGCCGTATAGGATGTCCGCCAGCGCCAGCGCCGTCTCGGTCTTGCCGACGCCCGAGGGGCCCACGAACAGGAACACGCCCTTGGGCTTGTCCGGATCTTCCAGGCCGGCGCGGGCCGTGCGCACGCGCTGCGCGATGGCATGCAGCGCGTGGTCCTGACCGATCACACGCTCGGCCAGCATGGGCTGCAGTTGCAGCACGGTGCGGATCTCGTCGTTCACCATGCGGCCCAGCGGAATGCCGGTCCACGCCGCAATGATTTCGGCCACGACCTGGGCGTCCACGCAGGCGGGCACCAGGGGCTGCTCCCCTTGCAGGGCGCGCAATTCGTCCATCAGGCCGGCCAGGCGCTGCTGCCCGGGCGTGAGGGCGAGGGGCGCGGACGCCGCCTTGCGCCGGCTCGCGGGCGCCTGCGGCGCGGGCGAATCCTGGCCCTGCGTCTCCGGGCTCGCCGCTTCCAGTTCGGCCCGCAGGGCATGGATGCTTTCGACCAGTCCGGTCTCGGCCGCGTGCCGGGCCTGCGCCTCGGTCAGCGTCGCCTCCACCGCGGCGATCTCCGCGTCCAGCTCGGCCAGCCGCGCCTGCGGCGCCCCGGTGGCGGCTTCGCGCCGCAGCGCCTCCTGCTCGGTGCGCAGCCGCGTCAGGCGATGGCGCGCATCGTCGATCAGCGCCGGCGTGGCGCTGCGGCCCAGCGCCACGCGCGCGCAGGCCGTGTCCAGCACGCTGACGGCCTTGTCCGGAAGCTGACGGCCGGTGATATAGCGATGCGACAGCCGCGCCGCGGCCACAATGGCCTCGTCCAGGATGCGCACGCCGAAATGGCGCTCCATCAGCGGCGCCATGCCGCGCAGCATCGACGCCGCCAGCGCCTCGTCCGGCTCCTCGACCTTGACGACCTGGAAGCGGCGCGCCAGCGCGGCATCTTTCTCGAAGTACTTCTTGTATTCGCTCCAGGTCGTGGCGGCGATGGTGCGCAGCTCGCCGCGCGCAAGGGCGGGCTTGAGCAGATTGGCGGCATCGTTCTGCCCCGCCTGCCCGCCCGCGCCGATCATCGTGTGCGCCTCGTCGATGAACAGGATGATCGGCGAGGCGCTCTTCTTGACCTCGTCGATCACATTCTTCAGGCGGTTCTCGAACTCGCCCTTGACGCTGGCGCCCGCCTGCAGCAGGCCCATGTCCAGCACCCGCAGCGTCACGCCGGCCAGGGCCGGCGGCACGTCCTCCGCCACGATCCGCAGCGCCAGCCCCTCGACCACCGCGGTCTTGCCCACGCCCGCCTCGCCGGTCAGGATGGGGTTGTTCTGCCGCCGCCGCGTCAGGATGTCGATCATCTGGCGGATCTCGGCGTCCCGGCCGATCACCGGGTCGATCTTGCCGTCACGCGCGCGCTCGGTGAGGTTGGCGGTGTACTGGTCCAGGGCGGGCGTCTGCGACAACGCCGGCGCGGGCTGGCCGGTCTGGCCCTCCTGCGCCGCGCCTTCGGCAAAGTCCACGGCCTGGCCGGCCTCTTCCGAGCCCTGCGTCAGGGCGGCGAAATCGTGCTTGAGCTCGTCCAGCCGGAACGACTCGAACAGGGACGATCCCCGCTGCGCCAGTTGCGCCAGGTCGGGCTCCGTCAGCAGCGCCAGCAGCAGGTGCCCGGAGCGGATGCGGGTCGTCTGCGTATCCAGCGACGCGATCAGCCAGGCGTGCTCGAACAGCTTGGGCAGATGCGCCGAAAACACGGGCGTGCGCGTATTGCCGTTCCTGAAGCGGCCGATCTCGGCCTTCAGGTCGGCTTCCAGCGCATCGGTCTGGATGTGGCAACGCCGCGCAATGATGCTCACATCGCTGGCCGGCTTTTCCAGGAGCGCCAGGAACAGATGCTCCAGATCCACTTCGTAATGGCCTTGGGCCATGCACAGGCTGGCCGCGCGCTCGGCGGCCTGGCGGCAGGTCTGGTTCAACTTCCCGATCAAGGTCTTCAGCGGAGTGCCCATGAATCTCTGTGGTGTGATGAGGTCAGTGAATGGTGTGCAGTTCGTAGCTGGCGTCGTCGCGGTCCTCGCGCGCCGGCTCGGTGCATAAGAAGGAATTCCAGCCCAGGCGGACCTCGCCGCCTTCGCCAAGCCGGCACGGCGTGACGCTCTCGCGCGCCAGCACCAGCCGCACCTCGTACTCGAAGGTCATGCCGCCGAACATCGTCAACAGCTTCTCCAGCGCCCGCGCGCGCTCGCCGCCCGGCAGGAAGTCGGTATAGGCCTGGCGCGCCAAGGGGCCGATCCACAGCCGGATGCGCAGGTCGCGCTGCCAGATGCGATCGCCCGCCAGCGCGGACACGCCCAGCACGGCGCCCGGCTGTCCGAGCCGCGTGCGGTTCTGCGGCGGCACGTCATACCAGCGGCCCACGAACTGCTCCACCCGCAGCGGCACGCCGAAGTAGTCCTGCAGCACGCGCTGCAGGAATGGCGCCGACACGGGCCGCTGGCGCGCGGCCGCGGCGTAGTGGGCAACGGACTCATCGAATACCCTGCCCGCGCCGTTGTGCAGCCGGTCGCGCAGCGCCGGGTGGCCGATGCCGCCCAAGGCCAGCAACAGAGGCAGGAAATGATGGTCCTGGTCGGTTTCATGCCGCAACGGCATGCGGTACCTCTTCCAGGCGGCGTAGAACAGCGCGGCCGCCCGGTTCGAGAAAATGTCGAAGAAGGCGCGCGCGCCCCGGTCGCGCCGCAGGCTCTCCCGGTTCGCCAGCATTTCCGAATAGTGCAGCGGCAGCGCGCCCTGCCCGCCCAGCAGCCCGAAGAACGCCGGCGTCACGTCCACGCGGCCCAGCCGGCCCTCGGCCACGGCGGCCTGGCGCGCCGCTTCGTCGGCCAGCACCTCGCCATGCTTGTCATACGCCACCGCGTCGACGATTTCGCTGGGCGGAAATCCCAGCCCGGGCGCATTGGGAAAGCGCAGATGCACGGGCACCGTGTGGCGCGTCGCGCCGCGCTCCTGCCGCGCAAAGCACTGCTCCAGCAGGCGCACCGCCTGGAAAAACTTGAAGCGCTGCGGCTCTGCCAGCAGCGCGTCCATCACGCTAGGATGGCGTCGCCGTTGCATGGGGGGCATCGTAGTAATTCCTCCGCGCCGCGGCGCGACAACACGACCAATTGCACGAAACTGTTGGCGTGCACGTACAGGCCGAAGAAGCGGTTGATGACGGCCACGAACGCATGCAGGCTTGTACCCACAAAGTGGTCTTCGTTGACGGTCAGCCGGATCTCGATGCCGCGGACGAACGTCGCGAAAGGCTCGCCGGGCATCCAGTGCGTGGCCGGCTTGTAGTCCAGGCCGACCAGGCCTTCTATCTGTCGCGCCGCCACCGCCGACCCCGACAGGTCGTACAGGCGCAGCGTTTCCTTCAAGGCCGGCAGGCCGCTCTGCACCAGGGACAGATGGTTCAGGGCCAGATGGGAAATCAGCCGCCAGTGCGCCGCGCGCCCCTGCTGGAATCGGTGCGAATGCGTCGGCCGGCGCAGCATCCGGATGGCGCGCGCCACCGTCCCGCCTTCCAGGAACAGGTCGCCGCCCGATTGGCCCACCGCGATGTGCGACGGCAGGTCGCGATTGGTGCAGGTCAGGTCCAGGCTCAGGGTTTCGGTCTGCGGCACCGACGGATCGAAATCGATATCCACGATCGATATCTCGGTTTCGTATCCCGGGCTGCGCTGGGCCATCGCGGCATCGCGCCGCATCGTCCAGTAATGGCCGGCCGACTCCGGCGACTCGCCGTGATGCAGCGAGTAGAACGGCCGGAAATCCACCACCGCGTCGCCCTGCGCGTTCTGCCGCACCTGACGCACGCGGTCGATGGAATAGACCTCGTAGCCATAGGCGCGCCGCGCATCGGCCACCACCGGATAGGACGCCGCCGCATGCGTCACGCGGATGGGGTCGGCGCGCTGGGGAAACAGGTTCACCACCGGCGTGCAGCCCAGCCGCAGATTGTCCGCCGACGTCGACTCCAGCAGCCGCGCCGTGTTGGAATCGGCGCGCACCCCGCTTACCGGCAGATGCAGCGTGAATTGCCGCACGGTGCCCAGATAGGGGCGCAGGGCCGCCAGGTCGATGTCGACGAAATTGAATTTTTCGGAAAAGACGAAGTACTCGGCCAGCAGGCGATACGCCGGATGCGAGCTGGCCGGAAAGTCGATCAGCGCATCTTCCTCGGCCAGTCCGACCTGCGCCAGCGGAATCGCGGGCAAACGGTCCCAGCGCCCCGGCTGCCACTCCACATACGCCGCGGCCGCGCGCAGGAACAAGGCGTCGCGCAGCGCCGCCACGAACGACGGTTCGCCGTGCAGGTAGACGCGCAGCCGGTCGATGCCCAGCATGCCGAAGTGCTGGTTCTCGCCCTGGCACCCCAGCGTGACCGAGAAGCGGGCGGTGACGCCGGCGGGCAGCTTGGCCGTGGCCGGCGCCGTCGCGCTGGACACGAACCCCGCGCGCTGCACCTCCACGGGCGCCAGCGCGACCTCATACGCCGTGCGGAAACGGCACGCCACGCCGCGCACCGGATGGGATTTCAGCTCGGTGCCGCGGCCGATGCGCACGGGCGCGGTCAACTGCGCGCCCGCGCCGCCCAGGTCGAACTGCGCCACGCTGCAGGAGGGAAACGGCCGCAGGTAATGCGGGTACATCACCTCGAACAGCGCCTCGGTGAATTCGGGGTAGTCGTCGTCCAGCTTCTTGTTGATGCGGGCGCTCAGCAACGCGAACGACTCGATCATGCGTTCGACGTGCGGATCTTCGCAGGTCTCGCCCGACAGCCCCAGCCGCGCGGCGATCTTCGGATAGCGCTCGGCGAAGTCGCGCGACGACGTGCGCAAGAAGCCAAGTTCGCGCTCGTAATAGGGCAGCAGTTCTTCCATTGATGTCTTCCTGTCCGGCGCGCCGGGGCACCTGCACCGCGGTTCGATGCGTCAGACCGTGGCCGGGCTCTTGGCCCAGCCCTTGGTCACGGAGTACTGCAGGGTCGATGGCTGCAACGTCGCGTCAAAGGTCACGGGCTCGTGGGCGGGCCCCACGTCCAGCATGGCCGTGATCGCGAAATACAGCACCGACGTCGCGCGGCCGTCGACCTGCAGCATGACCCGCACGTGCGTCAGCCGCGGCTCGTGCCGCGCGATCGCCTGTTCGAGCGACCGGCAGATGAACTCGCGGTCGTAGTGGCTCGCCAGGCTCAGCCCGGAGAAGTCCGACAGCCCGTACGTCAGCAGCGAACGCTGGCAGTTCGGGTAGCGCCGCAGATCTTCCTCGGTGAACACCATGCGGGTGTTCAACAGGGCCTCGATGTCGCGCGCCACCGTCTCTTTCATTTCCTCGATCGACAAGCGCCGCAGCGCATAGGGCGACTGGCCCTCTGCTTCGAACAGCTTGTCGAAGAGACTCGGTTCGAATCCTTTCATCGGGGCCTCGAAAACAAACACAGCGACGTGGCAGGGCCACGGCCGCGTCGGGCCGCGGTCTTCCTGCCAGCGGGCGCGATCAGACCGAGTAGGTCTTGTCGTTCTTGGTCAGGCTCCAGGCGCCCTGGGCATTGCCGCCCTGGTTGCCGCCCACCTTCTGCTGCGTGTACTTCCACTGCACGGCGGCGTACTTCAGCGAGAAGGTCTCGTGCGGCAGGCCTTCGGCCACCACTTCCGGCGCCACGCGCGCGATGATCACGTACTTCAGCTTGATTTCCAGGTACTTGACGCGGTTGCCCTCGCCGTCGGCGCGCAGGAAATCGATGGTGACTTCATCGAACGTGGTGCCGCCCGAGGCGTGCTGATACAGCAGCGGGCTGACGACGTCCAGGTCCTTGGTGAAGATCATTTCCCCATGTTCGGTGCGCTCGGCGGTGTGGCCGCCCGAGGTCGAGGCGGTGGCCGAACGCGGCTGGATGATCTCGTGGCGCCACGAGCTGACTTCGATCCAGTCCGGGTGGTCCTTGTCTTGCGACTCGCCCTTGAGCGCCGGATTGCCGAACTTGACGTAGATGTCCTTCATTGTGGATAACCTCTTTCAATGGATGAGTTGTCAGTGCAATGACGCTCAGGATTTCTGGGCCTGGGCCGGCAGTTCGGCGACCAGGCGCAAGGAAATCGAAAGTTCGTCAAGCTGGAAATGCGGCCGCAGGAACGCCACGGCGCGGAACACGCCAGGACGACCGGGCACCTCGGCCACTTGCACCGAAGCTTCGCGCAGCGGGAACTGCGCCTTCTGTTCCTGCGTCGCGTTGTCGTCCAGCAGCACATACTGCGACACCCAGCGATTCAGGAAACTCTCTACGGACTGCGCCGACGCGAAGCTGCCGATCTTGTCGCGCATCATCGCCTTCAGGTAGTGCGCCACGCGCGACACCGAGAAGATGTATTGCAGCTGCGCCGACAACACCGCGTTGGCGTTCGCGCTGTCCGTGTTGTACTTCTTGGCCTTCTGCACGGACTGGGCGCCAAAGAAAGCCGCGTAGTCCGAGTTCTTGCAATGCACCAGCGGGATCAGGCCCTGGTCGCTCAGTTCCTTTTCACGGCGGTCGGTGATGGCGATTTCGGTCGGGCACTTGAGCGCGATTTCGCCGTCGTCCGTCTTGAACGTGTGCGTGGGCAGGTTCTCGACCAGGCCGCCGCCTTCCACGCCGCGGATCGCCGCGCACCAGCCGAAGTCGGCGAATGCCGCCGTCAGGCGCGCGCCGAAGGCCCACGCGGCGTTGCACCAGAGGTACTTGGAATGATCGGTGCCATCCACGTCCTCGACGAAGTTGAAGCCTTCGACCGTGGTGCCCTCCACCGGGTCGTACGGCAGGCGGCCCAGAAAGCGCGGCATGGTCAGGCCGACATAGCGCGAATCCTCCGAGTCGCGGAAGCTGCGCCACTTGGTGTATTCGACCGTGTCGAAGACCTTGGCCAGATCGCGCGGGCGTCCCAGGTCGGCAAAGCTGTCCAGGCCCAGCAGCTCGGGCGAAGCCGAGGCGATGAACGGCGCGTGCGACGCGGCGGCCACGTGCGACATCTGTTCGATGAAGTACATGTCCTCCGGCTGGCGCGTGATCTCGAAGTTGCCCAGCAGCGCGCCGAACGGGGCGCCGCCGAACGTGCCGAATTCCTCTTCGTACACCTTCTTGAACATCAGGCTCTGGTCGAAGTCGATCGCCGTCTGGAAATCGCGCACCAGGTCGCGCTTGGTGGTGTTGAGCACCTTGATCTTCAGCATCGGGCTGGTGTCGGTTTCCTGGCACAGGTAGTGCAGGCCGCGCCAGGTGCTTTCCAGCTTCTGGAACTCGGGCGCGTGCATCACTTCGCTGAGCTGGGCCGAGATCAGGCGGTCCAGCTCGGCGACGCGCGCGTCCAGCATGGCCGACAGGTTGTCGGACACCACGACGGTGCCTTTCATGACTTCGCGCACCAGCTCGCCAATGATGTCCTTGGCGCGGTCGTGCTCGGCGGTGGACTTGGCGACACGGCTCTGCTCGACGATCTGGTCCAGCAGCCCGCTCTGCGTTTGCGTGGCGTCGGCGGTGGCGGCGGCGTTTTGCGCGGCGGCGGAATTACTCATTGCGGCCTCCCTTGTCGGTCTCGCTGGTCAGCTGTTGCAGCTTTTCGGTGCTGGTCAGCACTTCGCCCAGCAGGTCTTCGAGCTTGTCGTTGCCGGCAAGCTTGTTGCGCAGATCGGCCAGCTTGGTGCGGATGTCCAGCAGCTCGCGCAGCGGATCCACCTGCTGCACCACGGCTTCCGGACGAAAGTCCTCGATGGAACGGAATTTCAGGTCGACGCCGAACGTGCCGCCCTCATCGGTCAGGCGGTTCTTCACCCGATACGCCGCGCGCGGCTCCAGCCCGCGCATCACGTCGTCGAAGTTGTCGACATCGATGTTGACGAACTTGCGGTCCTTCAGGCGGGGCAGCTCTGCTTCGGACTGCGCCGAAAAGTCGCCCACCACGCCGACCACGAAGGGAAGCTCCTTCTGTTCGATGGCGTCGCCCTTCTCCACGTCGTACGTGAGCTGAACGCGCGGCGGACGGACTTTCTGCAGTCGTTTCTGAACGCTTTCTTTCTTGGCCATGGCAGGCTCCGTGCAAAGGATCTTGTCTGTCGGTCAGGGGCGCCGCCGTGGGCCGCGCGCTCCCGGATGAATCACTTGGTCAGCAGGTCGCCGAACGGATTCGGCGCGCGGTTGGGCGGCTGAGCGGGCGGGTTGGCGGATTGCTGCGGGGAAGACGGGGCGGCGGACGGGGCCGGCGTACCGGAAGCGGCCGGCGTGGCAGAAGCGGCCGACGACGCGGACGGGGCCGGGGTGGCGGCAACCGGCTCGACCTTGCGCGGTTGGCGCGGACGCGGCGGTCGCTTGCCTTCGGGGAACAGCACGTCCTGGCCCAGGGTTTCGCGCATCGACGCAGCCAGCGCCACGGCATCCGCACGGGCGTTGCCGGCCAGCAGCGCGTCGGCGCGCAGGTCGGCCAGCGACTGCATGGCCACGCGCAGGCCCCCGACGGCGCGCACCGTCTTGGCCACGAAGTCATCCGGATCGCGGCTCAGGGTTTCATCGGCGGCGACGATCGCCTGGCCGTATTTCTGCTGGTCGAAGCGGATCTTCGCGATGTAGGACCACGGCTCGCCCTTGGACGGATTGCGCTGGGCGATCTCCTCGAACTGCGCGACAGCCTGGTCGGCACTCTTTTGCTCCAGCGTCTTTTGCGCGGCGGCCAGGGACTTTTCGTATTCGGCTTCCGACTGCGGCTTGACGGACGCGCAACCGGCCATCAATGCGACGACACCTGCGATAACAACGAGGCGGGAAAAGGGCATTTTTTAAGCACCTAGCGGGGTTGTAACTAGGGGCCGTATTTCAACAACCTTTTGTTAGTGCAAGGCTACAGCGAGTGTCTTCATGTTACTTAGCGCCAATTTGCACGCATCATGCCGCGATCTGTATTGCTTCACACACTTCCGGTATAAAGAGCCATGTCCAAACATATCTATTTATCACGTTTGTTCACGGCGGTGGCATGCGCGCTTGCAAGCACCGCCATCACTGGATGTGCGGCCGTTTCGGCCATTGGCGCGGTCGCCGGTTTGACGGGGAATGCGATCGAGATGGCGGGCCTGAAAAAGCCCGAAAACGCGCCTGTGGAAGTGAAATTGGCGATTCACGCCGGAGAAAATTTGAATGCCGGCGCTGGCCAGCCGATGGCGGTAGTTACAAAAATATACTACCTGAAGAATCCTGAGCAATTCCAGCGTGCGCCGCTCACGCAATTGATAGACACTGCCGGGGAGAAAGCGGCGCTGGGGGAATCGATGCTGGGTTCGCGCGAGCTCACGCTCACGCCGGGACAGCGATACGAAACCGTCGAAAAAGTCTCCAAGCAAGCTGACTACATCGCTGTCGCCGGGCTGTTCTACGCCCCCGCGCCCATGCGGTGGAAGTACGTATTCAAGGTTGAAAGCGTGGAAGACGACGGCATCGTATTGGGCGCGCACGCTTGCGCGTTGACGGTGGCCACGGGCAGCCCCACGCTGCCGGCGGGCATGCCCGCCTACGATCCGTCGCGCCTGTCCGGCGTGCAGTGTCCGGGTTGACGCGCATCGCGGCCGCGCGCCGTTCGTCCAACCCTTTCATCTATATAGCCATACAGAACCAGGAAAGAAGCAAGAGGGAGCGCTTATTTTGAGTTACTCAGCCAAAGTCCTTTGGGGCGAAGGTTTGTTCCTGCGGCCGCAGCATTTCCAGCGGCAGGATGCCTATCACGAAGACCGGCTGGCCGAGATGGCCCGAGCGCTGCATCCCTATGCGTGGGGTCTGCGTTCGGCGCGCTTCGATGCCGCCGCGCTCGCCAACGGCATGTTGCGCGCCACCGAAATGAGCGCGGTGTTTCCCGATGGCGAACTCTACAGCGCGCCGCATGGCGATGAGCTGCCCCCGCCCGTTGCCCTGACGGCGCTGGACGGCGTGAGCGAAGCCGTGTTCTATCTGGCGATCCATCCGCTGAAGGCGATCGGCGGCAACTACCGCGACGCACAGACCACGGGCAGCTTCGACACGCGTTACACGCATGACAATGCGCCCGCACCCGATCTCTACACGGGCGCCGCCTCTGCCGAGCTGGCGTTCCTGCGCAAGGACGTGCGCCTGATTTCCGAATTGGAACCGCGCGACGAGTTGCTGGCGATCCCCGTCGCGCGCGTGCGGCGCACCGCCAGCGCGGGCTACGAACTGGACACCACCTTCATCGCCCCCAGCCTGTCGCTCACCGCGTCGGGCGCGCTGCACGAACAACTGCGCCGGCTGCTCGACGCCCTGCAGGCCAAGGTCAACGCGCTCTATGGCTTTCATCGCGAGCCCAGCAAGAACATCATCGAGTTCCGCTCGGGCGACGTCGCCTCGTTCTGGCTGCTGCACACGGCCAACGAAGCCTACGCCACGCTGTCGCACCTGTTCCATCACCCGCAACTGCATCCCGAACGCCTCTTCCAGGAGCTGGCGCGGCTGGCAGGCGCGCTGATGACCTTCTCCAAGGTGCATACGCTGGCCGATCTGCCCGTGTATCGCCACGATGCGCCCGGCCCGGCGTTCGCCCGCATGGACGAGATCCTGCGCGACCTGCTAGAAACCGTGATCTCGACCCGCTACTTCTCCATCATGCTCGAAGAGCTGCGTCCCTCGTTCCACATGGGACGGCTCGACTCGGACAAGCTGGACGAGACCACGTCGCTGTATCTGGCCGTGCAGGCCGCGATGCCCGCCGCCGAGCTGTCGGAGAGCGTGCCCATGCGCTTCAAGGTGGGCGCGCCCGAAGACGTGGACAAGCTGGTGCTGTCCGCCATGCCCGGCGTGCCGCTCGCCTACACGCCGCAGGTGCCGCCCGCCGTGCCCGTCAAGCCGGGCGCCGTCTATTTCGCCCTGCAGACGCGGGGCTCGCTATACGACCGCATGCTGCAGGCGCGCAGCATCGCCATCTATGCGCCCGCCGGCATTCCCGAACTCAAGCTGGATTTGATCGCAGTGACCCGCTGACAGGACCGACACCGCCATGATCGCTGACGCCCCTTCCCTGATGCCTGGCGCGACGCTGCCGCCGCGCGCGGCAGAATTTCACGCAAGCCGCCCCGCCAAGTCATTGCTGGACCTGATGTACGACGGGTTCCTGATGCTGTTCCTGCTCAAGCGCGGACAGGAGCCCGCCGACGCGGCCGCCTTCTCCGCGCGCGTGCAGCAGTTCCTGGCGGACTACGAACGCGCCGCCAAGAAAATGGACATCGCCGCCGAGGACGTCTACGCCACCAAGTACGCGTTCTGCGCGGCCGTGGACGAGACCGTACTGAACTCCCGCTTCGCGATCCGCGACGCCTGGATGCTTCAGCCGTTGCAGCTCACGCTGTTCGGCGAACAGCTGGCGGGCGAGAACTTCTTCGCCCGGCTGGAGGACCTGCGCGCGCAGGGCGCGCCGCGCCTGCAATCGCTTGAGATTTACTACATGTGCCTGCTGCTGGGCTTCCAGGGCAAGTACCTGATCGAAGGCCAGGAAAAGCTGGGATACCTGACGGCCCGGCTGGGAGACGAGATCGCGCTGCTGCGCGGCAAGCGCACCGGCTTTGCGCCGCACTGGCCGCTGCCCGACAAAGTGGCGCACACGCTCAAGCGCGATGTGCCGCTGTGGTCGATCATGGCGCTCTTCGCATTGCTGGGCCTGCTTGCGTTCCTGGGCATGGGCCACTTCCTGAATACCGAAATGCAGACCGCGATGGCGCCCTATCACGACATCGTCAAGCTGGGCCCGCGCGCGGCGCATTTGACGATTTCGCTGCCCTAGCGGCGGCAAGCGGGCCCGCGCGGTCCGCGCGGATCGCGCCATAACCGCGATCTGCGCAAAGACCACATCGCGCGCGGCCATGTTTGCCAGCCCTTTCGTCCCTTCCGGCGCGTCCCGCGCGCCGTCGGCGCCGCCGACCGAATACCGCCTAGCCCTATGAACGCCTTGCCTTCTAACGCCCCGGCCTACTCTTCGCTGAACATCGCCACCCTGTCGCAACACGCGCGGCTGCTGCGCCTGACCACCGCGCTGGACACCGAGCTGCTCGTCGAGCACATGCGCCTGCGTGAAGGCATCTCGCGCCTGTTCTCGTTGACGCTGGATTGCCTGGCCGCCAGCGCCGAGCTGGACGTGGCGGCCTTGCTGGGCAAGGAGATCACCGTCAGCCTGCTGCAGGCCGACGGCTCGATGCGGCGCTGGCATGCGGTGGTGGAAGGCGTGGATGCGCTGGGCGCAGACGGCGGCCTGGCCCGATACCGCCTGCACGCCGCGCCGTGGATGGCGGCGCTGGCCTTGCGCCGCGACAGCTTCGTCTATCAAGACCTGTCGGTGCAGGACATCGTCAGCGAAGTGTTTTCGGATTATCCCCAGGCGGCGTTCGCCTTTGAACTGACAGACGCGCCGCCACCTCGTCCCATCTGCACGCAGTACCGCGAATCGGACCTGGAGTTCGTGCAGCGCATCCTGGCCGAGGCCGGCCTGTGCTACCGCTTCGAGCATCAGCAGGACGAGGGCCAGGCCGCCGGCGGCGGCGCGCGCCATCGCGTGGTGATTTTCGATGCGGGCGCGGCGCGCCCGGAAGACCCGTCATCGCCGCTGCGCTTTCATCGCAGCGATGCCACGGAAGCCAGCGACAGCATCACGCGCTTTGCCGCCGTGCAGTCGGTGCGTCCGAACAGCGTGACGCGCGCGGCCTGGAACGAACGGTCGTTGACCGCGCACGCCGCCCAATCCCAGTCGCAGGTCCGCGTGGAAGCGCTGCCCACGCTGGAGGACTACGACTACGCGGGCCACGGCCGCTACGCCGACGATGACGCCGCCGAACAGGGCGCGGCGCGTTCGCTGCGCGCGCACGAATCACGGCTGGTGCGCTTCGAGGGCGCCGGCACGGCCCGTTCTCTCGCCCCGGGCCGGGTCTTCGCATTGAGCCAGCACGACCGCTACGCGCAAGGCGGCGGCGGGCAGGCCATCGACGAACTTGCCGGCAACCGCTATGTGCTGATCGACGTCACGCACGAGGCCACCAACAACCTGGGCAGCCAGGCCGCGCAGGTCCTGGACGCGCCCGACATGGAGCGCGGCACCTACCGCAACCGCTTCCGCGCGCAGCCCGAGGCGGCGGCGCTGGTTCCCGCCTGGCGGGCCCGTCCCACCGCGCCCGAGGGCCTGGCCGCCGTGGTGGTCAGCGCGCAGGACGCGCCCATCACGTCGGACCGCGACCTGCGCGTGAAGGTCCAGTTTCCCTGGCAACGTGGCGAAAAGCCGCTGACGGGCGGCCTGCCGCATCGCACCCATGGCGATGCCAGCGGCAACGCGCCCGGCGACGACCGGTCCGGCACGTGGCTGCGCGTGGCCGGCGCCCAGGCGGGGCCCAACTGGGGCGCCCACCATCTGCCGCGCGGCGGCACCGAAGTGATCGTCGAATTCCTCGACGGCGATATCGACCAGCCTGTCATCGCGGGCCAGCTCTACAACGACGCCGACCTGCCGCCCTGGTCGGCCGGCGAGAACAGCGACGCCAACCACGCCGGCGTGCTGAGCGGCTGGCATAGCCAGGGACTGGATGGCGCCGGGCGCAACCAGTGGATCTTCGACGACACCAAGGGCAAGCTGCGCACGCGCCTGGCCAGCTCTACGGCGGCCACGCAACTGGGGCTGGGCCATCTGGTGGAACAGGGCCTGGACGAGGCCAGCCGGGGCCAATGGCGTGGCACGGGCTTCGAGCTACGCACGGATGCCTGGGCCGTGGTGCGTTCGGGCCAGGGCATGCTGATATCGGCCAGGGCGCGCGAACAGGGCAAGTCGACGCAGGCCGACGCGCAGGAAGCGCTGCTGCTGCTGCGCGGCGCGCAGGACGCCTCGCGCCGGCTCAACGACAGCGCGCGGCAGCATCAGGCGCGGCCCCTGGCCGCCGCCGACGGCTACGACGACCTGCTCAAGGCGCTGGACCCCGAGCAGGACGGCCGCTACCCGCGCCAGGTCAACGGCCAGGCCGCGGGCAAGGCCGCCAATGGCCAACGCACGGCCGAGGCCAATATCGAACGCATCGATGGCCCACACCTGCTGGTCGATGCGCCGAACTCGCTGAATCTGGCCACGCCGGCCAGCGCCGTGCTGCACGCGGGCGAACATCTGCATGCCACCGCGCAATCCGATGCGCATGTGGCGGCCACGCAAACCTACGCCGCCGTTTCGGCCAAGTCGGCAAGCGTCTTCGCGCAGCAAGGTCCGCTGCGCGCGATCTCGGCGCAGGCACCCGTGTCCCTGCATGCGCACACCGATATCCTGGAGGCGCTGGCAGGCCAGGACATCACCGTGACCTCGTCGGCCGAGGGCATCGAAATCCTCGGCAACCAGCGCGTCACCCTGCAGGCGGCGGGCGGCAGCGTCACGCTCGATGGCGCGGACATCGTGTTCAAGGGTCCTGGCCTGTTTTCGGTCAAGGGCGCCACGCACAATTTCGTGGGACCGGGCAGCGATGCCGCCAGCCTGCCTGCCCTGCCCAGCACGACCGTCGATGATCCGCTCATCGTGAGCGCCGAGCTGGTGCACAAGGACGGCGTCGTCGCCGCGGCAGCCAAGAAGGCCGGCGCCAGCCTGATGGCGGGCTTTGGCGGCGCAGCGGGTGCGGGGGCTGGTGAAGCTGCGGCTGCGGGCACGGGCATGGGCGCATTGGGCGATGCCGTGCCTGGCGGCTTGAGCGCGCTGGGCAAGACCGCCGCCGGCGCCGCAGGCAAGCTTTCCCAGTTGGCCGGGCAGGCAAGTTCGCTGGCCGGTCAGGCGAACGCGCTGGCCGGCAAGGCAAGCGCGCTGGCCAGCCTGGCCAAGAATCCGATGGGCGCACTGTCGGCCGCCCCCGGCCTGCTGGGCTCGGTCGCGCCGGGCGCAAGCGGCATGCTGAACAGCGCCGCGTCCGCCGTGGGCACCGTCTCCAAGGCGGCTGACCTCATCAAGAACCCGATGTCCGCCCTGCCCGCCGCCACCGACATGCTGGCGGCAGTCGCGCCGGAGGGCGCGTCCAACATGATCCGCAGCGCGGCGGGACTGGCGGGCGTGGGATCTGGTGCGGCGGGTGTCGATGCGGGTGCGGAGGCAAGCGCGGCGACGGCGTCGGCCGCTGGTGACGTTGCGGGCGCGACGGCCGCAGCCGGTACTGCCGGAAGTGCAGGCGCCAACGCGGGCGCAACCGGTGCTGGCGGTGTTGCTGGAAGCGCAGGCGCCGCCACAAGCGCAACCGCCGCTGGCGCAGTTGCCGGAGGTGCAGGCGCCACCGCAGGCGCAACCGCCGCTGGCACTGTTGCCGGAGGCGCGGGCTCCACCGCAGGCGCAACCGCTGCTGGCGCTGTTGCCGGAGGCGCGGGCTCCACCACAGGCGCAACTGCTGCTGGCGGTGATGCCGGAAGCGCGGGCGCCACCGCAGGCGCAACCGATGCTGGCGCTGTTGCCGGAAGCACAGGCGCCACCACGGGCGCAACCGCCGCTGGCGCTGTTGCCGGTAGCGCAGGCGCCACCACAAGCGCAACCGCTGCCGGCGCTGTTGCCGGAAGCGCAGGCGCGGCCACAAGCGCAACCGCTGCTGGCGCTGTTACCGGAGGCGCAGGCGCAGCGGCCTTTGCCGGCGCGGCCTCGTCCGCTCCGGGAAGTCCCGCGGTCGGAACTGGAATGGACATCGCCCAAGACAACGTGGCGACCCAATATGCAACGCAGGCCGCGCCCCCTTCGTCAATGGCCCCGACCATGACCGCGACGCCGGCATTGGCATCGGCGTCGGCGGCGGGCGCGGCGGCGCCAAATGCAGAGGCCGTGCCATTAGCAACTGCCGCGACGGCCGCAACGCCCGACGCATCCTCCAGCACGACGCCGATGCAAGCCAGCGCGACAACAGGCGTCGCCTACGCGGATTCTGGGTCGGGCTTGGGTTCAGGCTTGAATTCGGACTCCGGTTCGGGTTCGGGTTCGGATTCGGGTTCGGATTCGGATTCGGATTCGGGTTCGGGTTCGGGTTCGGATTTGGATTCTGGCTCGGGCGCGGGCTCAGCGGCAGGCGACGCTTTCAGCCGCGCCGCCGCGACCGCCGACGTCTCGTACCCCTCCTCCACGGGAGCCGCATCGGGTGTCGCCCCCAACGCCATGCCTGCAGGCGCGGGCGGGGCCTTGGCCGCCAGCGCCGCCGATGCAAGCACTCCGGCCGCTTTGACCGCTGGGGCAGTTGGCGCGCGTACCGCCGCCGCCTTCACCGCAGGAACGGCAGGCGCGGCTGCGGGCGGGGAGCTCACGGCTGGCGTATTCGCCGCCAGCCCTGCCGCAGGCGCGCTCGCTGGCGCAGCCGCCGCGAGCAACGGCTCGAACCTTGCCGCCGGAACCGGGGCGAGCGCAACACCAGCAGCGGCAGCCGCAGCAACAACGGCAGGAGCAAACGCAGCAACCACGGCAGTAACAACGGCAGCCGCAACGCCAGCAACAACGGCAGCAGCAATGGCAGGACCAGGAGCAGGCACCGGCAATGCGACGAACCTCGATAGTGGAGCAACGAGCACCAACGCCCGAGCGACAAGTGCAAACAGCGGCGTGACGAACACGACCGACACGACCAACACGAACACCCATCTGGCCGCCCGCATCTCCGACGGCAGCATCGCCACAACGGGAGCGTCGGCGCAACACGGCGCCGGTGCCTCGCCGTCCGACTCCGCCCTGAATGCCGCGCGACCCTGGACCGCCCCCGATTCCGCCATCACGACACCGCAGGCGGCGGCCGTCTCGGCTTCGCAACCGGATGCGGACCGCGCCGGCGCGTGGGGCTCGGCCGCAAGCCTGCTCGCGACGGCCGCCGGCGCGATGGCGGCGGCCCAGCCCGCAACGGCCCACGCCGAAGGCGACAGCCGCCATGCCGAAAACACACGCGGCACGCCTCCCGACGCTGATGGCTCCACACAGCCCGCGCCACATGGCCTGACGCAGACCGCCCACGCAGCGCCTCTTGCCCCCCTCTCGCCCGATGCCCCCGATGCGCTCAACCCGCAATCCGGATCGACAGAGGCCAAGCAGACCGCACAGGCGGCGATGGCGCTGTTCGCGGGCAGCGCGGCGCATACCTCCACGGCCTCGCCCCCGTCAGCCGACAAACCGGCCTACTACGGCGCCATCAGGCCGGCAACCCCGCCGACCGACTCGCAAGGCGGCACTGCGCAGCACGGCACGGCCCGCGACGGCACCACGGCGCGCCCGGCCAAGCGGCCGGACGCGGCATTGCTCGCGTCGCTGGCTGCGGGCGCGGGCAGCTTGCTCAGCGCCACGGCGTCGGCGGCCAGCGATGCCGGACACCTGGCGTCCGCCGCATCTACCGACCATGGCGCCACGCCTTTCGCGGCGGATGCGCCCTCTCCCGCCTCTCCGTCCGGCGTGGCCACGTCCGGGATGCCCGGGCGCGGCGCGATGCACGGCGATCTCTCCACCGCCGCCACGGCCACGACCGCCCCGATGCAGGACGGGTCCGCCGCCGCCATGTCTGCTTCCGGCACGGTGCCGCAAGGTGCGCCGTCGCTTGCCGGGTCCGATTCCGTCCTGAACGAAGCGCCGTCGCTTGCCGGGTCCGATTCCGCCCTGAACGAAGCCCCAACGCTCGCCGGGTCCGATCCCGTCCTGAACGAAGCCCCAACGCTCGCCGGGTCTGACGCCGTCTTATCCCCAACGCAGACGCTGCCGGCCTCCGATACTGGCTTGAACACGGCGCCCGTCTTGGCAAACGCCTCCGCGCAAACGCCGGGCTTCGTGCCGGGCTCCGGCATGGCAGGCCTGCCGCAAGACGCCGGCATGCCGCCCGGAACGGGCGCAGGCATCGCAGAAACCGGCGTCGCCGCCGGCACCGCGACGTCCGGCAGCGCCGCGGCGGCAGATGCTGCGCCCGCGGTAGCCACCGGCGCCAGCGCCGCGGGCGTGGGCGCAGAAGCAGGACCGGGCGCAGCGGCGGCTACGGGCGCGAGCGCCAGTGCGTCTGCATCCGCCAGTACAGACATGGATGCCGGAGCAAGCGCAAGTACCGGAGCCGGAGCTGCTGCGGATGCGGGTTCCAATGCTGGAGCCGCTGCCGGTTCGGATGCCGGCGCTGGTGCTGGTGCGGGTGCTGGTGCCGGTGCCACTGCGGGTGCCGGTGCCACTGCGGGCGCTGGTGCCACTGCGGGGGCTGGTGCCCCTGCCGCTCCCGGAGCCAATGCCGATCCCCGCGTCACTGCCGCTCCCGGTGCCGATGCTGCCCCTGGCCCAAGTGCTGGCGCTGTTGGACAAGCCGGTCCGGCCACAGGCACAGGCTCCGTCACTGACGCAGGTTCACCCCCCATCGCCAGCCCTGGCGCGGCTTCCGCCCCCACCGACGCTTCCCCGATGAGCGGCCCTGCGGCGACGCCAGGCATTTCCCCCTCCAACACCGGCCCCGCCACGGCGGCCCCGCCTACGGCGGTCTCCCCGGCCGCCAGCCCTGACACCGTGCTCGGCAGCACGACGGCGCGCGCGGCCGGCATGTCCGACAGCGCGCCGGCCACCCGCGCCACCGACCTGTCCGCCGCAGGCGGCGCAGGCGCGGCGGCGGGCGCAGCCACCACCGCAAGCGCCGGCGCGGCGGGCGCGTCGGCCGGCAGCTCGGGCGCCGCGGGCATCGCCGCCGTGGGCGCTGGCGGCGGGCTCGCCGCCTTTGCGCAGCAGGCCAGCGCCGCATCCACGGCCATGAACAGCGCGTCCACGCTCATGTCCGGCGGCGTCAGCGCCAACGTCGGCGCCGCCATCGTGCCCGTCATGACGCAGGCGCTGAACGCGGCCGGCGACCGCGCCGCCGCGCTGGGGTCGGCCGTCGACACCCTCTTCAACCTGCCCGACGTCAAGCAGGCCAACATCCCCGCCGTCGCCGGCGCCATCCTCAGCATGCCGGGGCTGTCGTCCTCGTCGGTGCCGGGCGTGATCGGCGCCATCCTGCAGTCCCCCACGCTGGCCACCGAGACGCTGCCCAAGGTGGCCGAGGTGCTGATGAAGATCCCCGGCGTGGCGGATTCGCCGCTGCCGCAGATCGCCCGCGACGTGCTGGACACGATCGGCCTGGGACCCGTGGCGCGCACGCAGGGCACCAACCTGCCCGGCGGCATGCCCTCGGCGGGCGGCGCCGGCCACGGGGTGCCGGGCATATCGACGTATCGCGGCCGCCAGGACGGCGCCCGCCTGCAATACGTGAACCTCGAAACGGCGGACGAACGCTGGAACGACGGCAGCGCGTTGACCACCACCGAACGGCAAACCCGCCGCCCGCGCATCCACGTGGAGTTCAACCGCCCCGGCGCGCACCGGTTCACCATCACCGTCAAGGCCGACCCCGGCAACATCGCCTACTCCTCCCGCGAACGCGGCCGCCGCGCCAGCTATCAGGAACCGCACGCCAACCCGCGCAGCTACGTCACGAACGCCGACGGCACCCGCATCGTCGATGACATCGACCTGCCCGCCGCCGGCCGCAACGTCTACCTGTTCGAAGTGCGCGACGAACGCGGCCAACTGATCAAGACAGAACGCGTCGAGACCGCGCGCCGCCTGTACATCCAGGAAGTCATGTGCATGAGCGCGCGCCCGGCGGCCCACCTGGCCGACGTGACCCCGGTCACGGCGGAGTTCGCGCTGCACGGCATCGACATGATCCAGTTGCCGCGCCTGCAATTCCGGGGCCGCTCGGCGGTGGACGCGGCCGACAACGTCGACGCCCAGCAGGCCATCATGGACGCCGTGCGCCGCGTGTACGCCAACTCCCCCGGCAAACAGCGCGAGCCCTACACCCTGGTGGTCTGCCACGTCGACCGCCTGGCCGCGCCCGGCACCAGCGGCGACATGCGCATGCCGGTGCCCGCCGGCCCCGGCGGGCGCGTCATGACCGTCCCTATCGTCAACGACGACCGCACGCTTGCCAGCCTCTGGTACGAGTTCGACGACAGCGACGACTGGCTGGTCCACGCCCGTTATATCTACACGGACGCCTCGGGCGCGGAACGGTCGATTCCCATCCCGCGCCACCTGATGACGCCGATCCGCGAAAGCTCCGGCGCCGTCTTCTCCGTGAAAGTCGACCTGACCCAGATTTCGTCCACGCCCTTGCGCGGCGTGCTCAACATCCAGTTCAACACGGTGGCCGCCAGCTACGCGGGCCTGGCCATCACGGGCACCAACCTGCTGTTCGTGTCCACGCTGGACCCGTACGAGCCCAACTCGCAAGCGTACCTGACGGAAACGCTGGCGCACGAAATGGGCCACTTGCTCGGCATGGTGCCCAGCGGCCCCGACTGGCCCGGCCTGCGCAACGAAGACCCCTCGGCCGACGACTCCAAGCTGGATCCGCCGCCGCACTTCTACTACAACATGGGGGGGCACTGCTACTTTGGCCTGCCCAACCGGAATGGACAGTACAGCGATGAGATCGGGCAATGCGTGATGTACGGCATCACCTGCGCCAACATCCACTTCTGCCCCAGCTGCAGCAAGGCCGTGCGCAAGGTGGATTGCTCCGAAGGCTGGACCTCATTCTGACGAAGCCACCCGCCACCGAAGACCATTGCAGCCCAATACGATTTCGACATGCCCATCATGACTACCGACTGGATCGAGCCCGCCACCTTCGCCTCGGTGCCCTCGCACTCGCAGAAAGAGCACGCCTGCATGCCGCCGCTGCAAGGCTATGACGCGCAGATGCGCATCGCCGCGCCCTCGCGCGTGAAGATCCGCGACGGCAACACGCTCACCATTCCCATCTGCGCGCGCGGCATCCTGCCCGTGGTCGACAACCCGCAACTGCCGCGCTTCGTGGCGGTGGATACACGCACCGGCAAGGTGTATCGCGGCATCGCGTTCAACTACGTGCGTCCCACGCTGCCCAATGTGTCGGTCGACCCCAGGGAGGGCGGCCCGACGCCCCCGAAGATCCCCCTGCCGCCCGGCATGACGGTCGAAACGCGCTTCACCACGGACATGGCCGGCGTGCTGCACCTGCCCGCCACGCCGGCGACGTATGAAGTCTATATCGAGGCCGAGGACGTGAAATCGAACACCGTGACCATCGAGGTCGAAGACGGCCAGAAGTAAAAGACGTTCAAACAAAAAAAGACGGCCCTGCTTCGCAGGGCCGTCATGCCATCACCGCCACGCCGCCGCTCAGGGCCGCACGGGCGTCATCTGCCGGATGTTCTGCTCGTTGCGCGCGGCCATCGCCTCCACCCGTTCGGCATTACGCATGTCCTTGGCGCGCTGCTCCATCTCCGCCTTCGTGTCGGTCTTGGCGAACACATCCTTGTCGCGCACGCGGAAATACATCGAGGTGCTGGCCAGCAGATGGTCAGGCCAGCTGCTCAGCATGGCGTCATGCACCAGCCAGTCGAACAGCGTCATGACCTTGGGCGGCAATTGCGTCTTGCCATCGCGCGCATCGCGCCAGGCATTCAGCAGGCGCTTCTGCACGGCGCGTTCAGCCTTCATGTCGGCAAGCGGATCGGGGAGCTTATCCACATAGTCCGGATCGCCCGGCTTTCTGCCATGGCGCATGTTTTCGTTGACGATCGTGTCCCGATCCCACATTTCGAGAGTGCGAAGCTGGTCCGGCATGTCGCGCTCCCATTCCTGCCGCCGCTGCTCCGTCGCCGCATCCTGGCGCTCGGCCTTTTCAAGGCTCTCGTACTCCGCTTCTAGGCGTTCCCACAACGGCAGAAAGCGCTGCGGCGGCGCTTCGCCCCGGCTGGCATTGGCGCGCTCCCGGCGTTCATTCACCAGCGCTTCCAGCTCGCGCGCGCGCGCCGTGGTCTCGGGCTTGGCGAGTTCCTCGGACGACAGCATGGACAGGCGGCGGTGTTCTTCCCTGAGCTCCTGCTCCGGTGTGAAGAAATCCCGGTCCTTGATCCATTGCTCGGCAGGGTCCGACATCCCGGCGCGAAACACGGGGTCCTGATAACGCACGGCGAGCCAGCGCAGGAAGACTTCCATGTGCGGCACGAAATCGCAGCCGGGTTCGTATTTGACGAGTTCGCGATAGGCGGCGACCAGTTCCTGGACATAGTGTTTCTCGCCTTCGTCTTCGATGGGGTTGGCGAGGGTCAGCATGCGATAGACGGGCGGATTTTCCAACAGCAAGCTCTCCATGCTGTGGATCGCCGCGCCATGCGAGATTGCTAGATTCATCATTTCGCGCAGCGGAACACGCGATAACGACGTTCGGGTGCCCAACGAACCCATAGGTGCGACGCCGGCGACGTCACCGCTGGAACCGGGGTAAAGGTACTGCATCCCCCGCGTCTTCTCCAGCGAATCCATCCGCTGATTGCGGCGCAGTTCGTGCGCCGCCGCGAAATGCACACACTTTTCGACCGCTGCGGGTACGGTAAGGGTTCGATCCTTGAAGTTTTGCTTGAGCAAATCAGTAAACGGAAAAAAACCCAGGAAGGTCCTTTCGTCCATGATCGACGCGACTGAATCAAAAAGCCCCAGAAACCGGATGCGAATCTCCGCATCCGGCGCACCGTCCTTGCCCGCGATAACGAGATCCAGATCATGGCGCCGCTTGTACTTTTTCACGATGTCGTTGACGAACTGCTTCGCAATCACCCCGCCACGGTCCGCGCCGAAAACCGAGATCTCGATCCTCACGACTTTCTCCGTGCCTGCGTTCGACGCTTGGTAGGCCTGCTCAAATTGCCGCTTGGCCGCGTCCAGACGCGTGTCCACGCCCGTTCCCATTAAGTAGGCGACAGACTCATTGTCACGCACGACCGGAACGCCTTCCATGATCGTCGCCTTGGCTGCATTCTTCGTCGCCGTCCAGGCGACTTTCAGAGGGTTCTTTTTAAAGTCGGCCCAGAAGCCGCGAACCGTTGCCTTTGCCCGGGCTTTAATCCGATCTGGATCCAGGGCGGTCCAGATTCTGACGGTCTTGTCAGGAAGGCTCTTAACGTCCTGGATGACGTCCTTGTACGCCTTGACCATGGGTTGATAGGAGCCATCCTTGATCGACTGTTGGGTGGCCGTCCGCAACCGACCTACCCCATCCACATCAGGCACTTCATCCAGACGAGTGACGTTCTTCGCTGCATCTTGCGCACTGGAAATCGCCTTCTCAGCCATCTTTCCGCCGGCAATCGAGAGTGCACTGACAATGACGTCGGCCTTCGCGCCCTCGTTCAACTCCACGCCCAACCCAGAGTAATAGAACGAGAACCAACGTTGCTTCTTTGGCTGGGAGCGGTCGTCCTGGGCGAAGTGCGCCATCCATAACCGGCTTACGTTCGAGAAGAACGTCGGATTCGCCTTATCCAGGTCCTTGTTGCGGCCGAACCCATCGAAGAAAAATCCCATTCGTAAGGTAAGACCGCATTCCGTGCAGGAGTCTTTGGGGTACGCGGCTTCGTTCTGCGCCATTGCTTTCAAGACGGATGCAGGCGTGCGATCCTGCTCTGGCAATTCGATGTCAGACATTCTTATCTCCGGGCGGCGAGCCAGACGCCTTCAACTGTGCCAGCTTTTCTTTCGACAGCGACGCCACTGCGCGACCAAAGGCTCCGGGCGTTCGGTTCGGGTCTTTCAAGATGGCCGCAAGTTGCGCATCCTTGTCGAAATTCGAAGCCACAGTGAAATAGAGATACATGTATGCCCGCATATCTTCCGCGTCTTCGATCCGGTACTGCACCCAGCCCTGCTTGGCGACTTTAGGAAGAACGTCCGCCAACTCGTGGATATTCTTGTATCCAGCAAGTTGGTCGCGATGGTTTTCATACAACCACCGAAGGGTATCAACGATAGGGATCCTGACCTGCCCCAGCAATTTGCGACTCAGCGCAAGTTCCATATGTTCATCAGGATAGATGTGCAACTCCAGGATAAGCGACCCTTCGCCTTCGGGAACTTTTGCGGGGGAAAACTGCAGCGCCGTTTCCTTCTTGAAGATTACATCTTCGTACTTCCCGTCGAACATGTGCTTGCGCATCAGCGCAGCATCGCCGCCACTCCACGTCACGGTAAAGTTCGTTCCGCTCAATGTATAGCAGCATGCCACTCGCCCTTCTCCCCCGCCAGCGGGAATCGCGCCGGACCCGGCAGTATTGCCTGAGGCGTCACGTAGCTGCACTGACTCGAGATTCCAAGGCGTATAGTTGTAAGTAATGAAACTAACGCCGTGGTATGTGGGTTCACCATTGCAGCCTGCCAACAGACCCAGCCATAGCAGTACACCGATCAAGCCCTTACGCATTCCTTGCTCCCAAATCGTTCCGCGCCATACCTGCCCATCGCGACGGCTTCATAATCCTTGCCCATGTCACAGCCCGTTCGTCGGGGCAGGCAGACCTGACAGCATCGTCAGACATTCTTGTCTCCCGGCGCCGTTCCCGCAGCCTTGATCTGCGCGAGCCTGTCCTTGGACAACTTGAACACCGCCCGGCCAAAATCGCCGGGCTTTCTGTTCGGATCTTTCAGCAACGCCGTGATATCCGGGTCCGTGTCGAAATCCGAGGCGACAACAAAATACAAATACATGTAGCCGCGCATATCCTCGGCATCTTGGATGCGATAGCGAACCCACGCTTGCTTCGCAACCTTGGCGAGGACATAACGCAATTCGTGTATATCTTCGTAGCCCGCCAGTTCCTTTCGGTGGTGTTCGTAGAGCCACCTGGTCGTATCCGGGATTGGAATTCTGACTTGGCCCAACAGCTGTCGGCTCAATGCCAACTCCATAAGCTCGTCGGGGTAGATGTGCAATTCCAAAATGACGGGTCCGTCGCCAGGAGGGGCATCCTGAGATGGCAGATGCACCGTCGTCTCTTTGGCAAAGATCACCTCGTCGAACTTTCCATCGAACATGTGTTTACGCATCAAGTCGGCATCACCACCTTTCCACTTGACCGTGAAGTCAGTGCCCTTTAGCGTGTAGCAACACGAGACACTTCCCTCACCTCCTCCCGATCGAATCATGCCGCTTCCGGCAACGCCGCCGAACGCATCTGCTATTCGAACGGATGTCAGATCCCAAGGCGTGTAGTTGTAGGTAACTACGCTGACCCCCTGATAAGTGGGCTCGGCTTTGCAGCCCGCCACCAGGCCCAGGCAAAGCAATACGCCGACCAATGCCTTACGCATCGCGGCCATCCCGTCCAGCCCGATGCAGCGACTGAACCTCATCCCACACCGCATCCGGCACGCCTTCCAACGCCCGCGCCAACCCGCCCTCGGCACCCGGCCGATACGCGCGCAGTCCCTCGCGGATCAAGGCGTGTTCATCAAAGCGCGGCGAGATCGACACGCCCCAGGCCACGTAGTCGAACGTGTCCTTGTCGCCCGCCACACCGTGCGCACGCGCACGTTCCAGCTGCGCTTCCACGCGCGGCACCAGCGCATCCTGATCGGGATTGCCAGGCAACAGGCCTGCATAAAGGCGGCGCAGCTGCACCGCCAGCTTGTCGGGGTAGTCCAGATCGAACAGCATCTGATGCTGTTCGGGCGTGAAGCGTTCGATCCCGGCCGCACGCGCGGCCGGGAGCCGGCCCTCGCCGGCCAGCTCGGCCAGCGCGCCATCGCGCTGCGCATAGCGCAACGTGATGACGGGCGCCGCGAAGCGCGCACGCTGCTCGGGCGTCCACACCTGCAAGGCCCGCGCCAGGATGCGGCTGTCGTACCAATGCAGGAAGAACTCGCTGGCGTCCGGCAAGGCGTAGTCGCAGAAGGGGCCGAAGTGCGCAATCAGCTTTTCCAGCGGCACGGCCGACGCGAAACTCATCATCGCGTAGCGGCCGCCCGGGCGTTCGTGCAGCGCCTCCAGCACGCGCACCAGCACGGTGTTGAAGTCTTCGTAGCGCGGCCCGCGCAACACGCCCTGCGAGGCGCCGTCGATTTCGATCAGCAAGGGCGCCACGTCGCCATAGATGTCCAGGCCCGTCTGTGCCCAGATCGAGCCGAAGCTCAGGTCTTCCGTGGTGCGCAGCCGCGCCAGCAGATCGGGATGGCCGCGGAAATCGACGATCGCATAGACGCGCGCAGCCTCGCCGTAGGGGCCGCGGTGATGGGGCAGTTCATCGAAGGTGGAGCGCAGCGCGTCCTGCCAGGAATATTCCATCGCCGTCATGCCTTGTCGGTAATGGACTGCACGCTCTCCTGGGCGTCCAGGATGCAGGTCTTGCAGACGGTGAATTGCGGGAACGGATACGGCATCTGCGTCGGCCCGGAAAATTGCTTGTTGCCGGTCTTGACGTCGATGCGGCCCGGCGCCGTCACGGTGATGTTGCCGCCTTCGATCACGATGCTGGCGCCCGCCGCGTTGGCGATGCGGATGCGCTGGGGCGAGGCGTATTCGATGCCGGCGTTGGCGCTGACCATGCGCAGGTCCTGCTGCGCCTGCACCGTCAGCGTGTCGTGTTGCGAGATGACGTCGACCTCGCCGGTGCCGGCGATGAGATCCAGGCCGGATTCCGCGCCGCCCTTCTGCACGCCGGCCACGATGCCCAGCGCCTGGCCGGTATGCACGCGCAGCGAGCCGATGACGGCCAGGTTGTGGTCCTGGCCCGACGACCAATGCACCAGTTCGCCGGCCGCGACCTGGACGTTGCGCCCCGCCGCCTGCGTCAGCCCCGCGCGGCCCGCCATCAACACCAGCGGATCGGTCAGGTGCGGCACCTTGCCGTCGACCACTTCGGTGTGCTTGGCCGATGCGTCGCCCGCGGCGCCGCCCACTGCCTCACCTGCCACGGTGCCCGACACCGCGTGCGCCATGGCAGCCAGCGGCGAACGTTCGCCGTCCAGCCGGCTGGCTCCCGCGGAGGCCGTGCCGCGCGCCGAGGCCAGCCGCACGCCCTGGTGCGCGCCGATCACGCCATCGAACGACTGCGCCATGATGTCGGCCTGCCCGGCCAGCGCCAGCGGCGCCGCGGCGTCGCCTGCCGGCTCGCTGCCGCCGGCGGAATACGTGGTGAGCAGCACGCCGCCCCCGCCACGCACCGCGCCGAACGCGTCGGTGCGCAGTTCCGCGCCCACGCCGCGCACATTGCCGCGATAGTTGCCGCTCTGGTGAATCAGGTGGCCCAGGTTCAATTCGCTGGCCGCCTGCGAGGACTTGATCTGCATGCGCAGTTGACCGTCGCTGTCGTCGAATACGATCTGGTTGTAGCCGTCGCCGCCGAATTCCTTGCTCTTGAAGCCGCTCAAGGCGGCCGCGTTGCGATGCTGATCGTCGCCGCTTGCCGCGCCATGCCATGCGGGCGCGTTGCCGCTGGCCAGGTTGGCCTGCGCGCTGGGCTTGCCATCGGCGGCCGCCGCGTAGACCTCGGTGTTCATCGGCTCGCCCGCCTTGCCGCCGGGCGTGGACGGAATGCCGCCTTCGCCGCGCCCGTTGTAGAGCGCGCCCACGACCAGGGGTTGGTCGATGTCTTCATCCAGGAATCGCACCAGCACTTCCTGGCCGATGCGCGGCACGAAGCTCATCCCCATGCCCGCGCCCGCCTGGCGCTGCGCCACGCGCGCCCAGCGGCTTTTCGCCAGGCCCTCGCCATCGGATTGCCAATGGAAGCGCACGCGCACGTCGCCGCGCGCGTTGCGGTGGATCTCGTCTTCCCCGCTGGCCTCGGTGGCGCCTTCGGCGTTGGTGACGATGGCCGTGTGGACACCGACGGCGGAGGGCGCGCCCGCCAGCCTGGCGCCGCGCGCCGCCCGGGGCAAGGGGCGCCACGGCCGGTCGCAGCGCACCGCGCGGAACCGGTTGGCGTAGCCGACGTCGTGCGCGCGCGCCATCACCGCCGCCTCGGGGCGTCCCACGCCGATCGCGGCGTCGTCCTGGTCCTGCCTTATGTCCTGACTTCTGTCCTGACTTCCGTCCTGATCGTAGTCCGGGTCATCGTCCGACGTTTGCCCCTGGCCGGCATCGTCCTCATCTTCAAAGCAAAGAAAGTCGTCCAACGCGCCCAGCCTGTCCGCCAGGCTGGCGTCGTTCTGTCCGGGCAGGTTGTTGACGCCCACATGCTCCACGCGGTCGAGCGCGAAGACGGGCTCAAAGCCGGATTCCCCCGCGGGCCCCAGCGGCGACATGTCTTGCAGCGTGAAGCGCGTGCCCGACCGGAAGGTGCGCACATTGCCGCGCCCGACGAAGGTCTCGGCGCTGGCCTGCACCGCCTCCATCAGCAAGGTCGCCTGAAACTGGGCATGTGTCTGGTTCAGCAGTCCGCCGTGCCCCAGCGGCTCAAACCATTCCAGCCCGGCGCTCTCGTCGTCGGCGCCGCTGGCGGCGCCGGCCAACGCCTGGCCGGCAATGGCGTGCTTGCCGCTGTCATGCCAGGCCAGCACCGTCACGCTTTCCACGCTCCGGCGCATCCGGCGCGCGATGGCCTGCACGCCATCGCGCGATTCTGTGGCATGGGCGCGCTGGAAGCGCACGCCCGCGCCCGCGGACTCGGCGTCTTCGGCCAGGCCGCGGCTATCGGCAAAGATCAGCACGGCGTGGCGCGCGGGCGCGCTGTCGTCTTCGACGGTGGTCCAACCCAATCCGGCTTCCACCAGAAGACGCGAAAGAAAGGCGTAATCGGTTTCGCGATACTGCGTGGTGTAAGGGCGCGCCGGCAGGTCGGCCAGGTGGTTCTCGACGTCGGCGGACAGCTTGTAGGTGTAGCCTTCGTAGCCGTCCAGCACGTGGCGCACGATATCCAGGACGGACTGGTTCTCATAGATACGGCTGTCGCGCCGCTGCGTGGCCAGCCACAGCCAGGGCGCCACGGTCAGGCGATAACGCGCCATGCCCGCATTGCTGCCCAGCAATTCGGCCGCACGCACCACGCCGCTGCGACCGGCCTCGGTGCCATCGGCGCGCGTGGTCCACAGGGTGGCGGGCCGCGTCACCATGTCGTCCAGATCCAGCGCGGCGTCTTCGGCCAGCGCGACCACGCGCATCTCGCCCAGCATGGACAGGCCTTCGCGCGCGACCCAGCCTTCGACCTGCAGGGACGACAGCGCGCCCTCGCCATCGAGCCGGTAAAGACGGGACTGGGCGCTGAAACCGCCGCTGCTTGCGTTGACAGCCATGGAACAAAAACCTCGTGGGGACGTGGGCAATACCAGCCGATTCCGGCCGGAAGAAATTCAGGGTTCGATCGTGGCTTGCGGCGTGGGGCATTCCACTGCCGTGCCCCATTGGCCCGCGCACACGCGCAGGCGGCACTGCTCGCTCTCGATGAAGCTCAGCCTGCGGCATTCCTTCAGCCGCTCGGACAACGGCGAGCCCGGCATTTCGCGCATGAAGACGCCTTCCGTCTTATAGACGCGCGTGCCCGGCGGCGATGCCGGCGGCAGACCGTAGCTCATGAGCGCCGACAAGAGCGCGGCATCCTTGTCGGCGGGCCGGGTGTTCTTGCCCGGCACTGGCGCGGCGGGCTTGGCCGCGCGCGGCCCATTGCCCTGCTGCGCGAGTTGCGCCGCGGCCTGGCGCGTGGGACCGGGCGCGGGCGCTGCGGCGGCCGGTGACGGCGTCATCGCCAGCACGGACAGAGGGTTGGTGGGCTCGCCTTGCGGATCGGGTTCGCCGCGTCCCAGGTTCGCATCGCGCGCGGGCGGCGCTTCATCGATGATGGAGGCCACTTCGGCCGGCTTTTCCAAGGCGGCGAGCGGATTGTTGGCGGTGGCCGCGGACGACGGGGAATGCGATGCCTGCTGCGCGGAAGGCGCGGGAGTGGACCCGGGCACGGACCCAGGCACGGACGCGGGCGCGGCGGCAGGGGCCTGCGCCACCATCGGCGCGGCGCCTTCTTCATGAATCGTCCAGACGATGCCGCCCGCCAGCAGCGCCAGCACCACAGCCAGCGCCATCCAGCGGCGGGCGCGCGAGCCGCGCGTTGTCGTCAGGGGGTTGGCCTCGACTTGCGGCGCACGTCCTTCCAGTGCGGCCAGGATTCGCGTCGAGTCGGCATCGCCACGCGCGGCGCGTGATGCGCCGAGCAGACTCGGCGCGGTCATCGTGGGGCGAGCGTCTTTTTTCTCTTCTGCCATGCGGATTCCCGTGTCAGCAGGAGGCGTGTGCAGCCCCCCTGTAACCAAGCCCGCCGAGAATACCCGATAGGGGTCTTTCAATCATCGATTCTTGTTACGATTCCTAAGGCTCCGACGCTGTTTGCAACGCCCGAGCACTTGCCTCATGGGCGAATAGAACAAAAGATTACGCCTTCACATGAGGGACACATCTTGCTGTTGCTACTGCCCCTGTATTTTTTACTGGCGGTGGGCGTCTCCGCGCTCCTGTTTTTCCCGGCTCTGCGACAAGGCGCCGTGCGGGGATTGCGCGCGTGCGTAACGGGCGTGGCGCGGGGCGCAACGCGCGGCGCGAGCCATGCCGGAGGCGCCGTGGGCGGCACCGCGGGCGCCATCGGCAAAGGGGTCGGCGCGTGGATGGACTGGGTTTCAAGGTACCGATGGCAGGTGGCGATCGGGCTGACAGTTGTGTCCGTTCCGTCACTTTTCGCTTTCGTCATGCGACACAATCACACATTCGTTTACAGCACCTCGATGACCGGTCCGGACCCCCGGATCCAGGCCTTGCTGGAAGGCGAACGACTGGCTCCGCCCCCCGCCCTGCCCCCCGAAGCGTTCACCACGCGCGAAGTGGAACTGGTGCGTCCCAAGCTGGGTGGCGCGAGCCGGAACTGGGATCTGCTGGATGCCGACTTCCGTCAGCGGCTGCTGCTGGCCTATCGCATCATGCGCGAGCAGCATGGCTATGAAATGGCGCTGATCGAGGGCTATCGCAGTCCCGAGCGGCAGGAAGAGCTGGCCGGCATGGGCTCGCACGTGACCAACGCCGGCGCGTTCCAGAGCTATCACCAATTTGGCCTGGCCGCGGACAGCGCGTTCTATCGCGACGGCAAGATCGTGATTTCCGAAAAAGACCCCTGGGCGATGCGCGGCTATGAGCTGTTCGGCGAGACGGCGGAGCTTGTCGGCCTGACCTGGGGCGGCCGCTGGAAGATGATGGACTTCGGCCACGTGGAGTTGCGCCGGCCTGGCGTCATGCAACGGGCGCGGGAGGCCGCGAAATAATGGCTCGCGTGTTGAAAAAGGGGCTGCTCGTCCTGGCCCTGTTCGCCGTCGCATGGCTGGCCGTCATCATCTGGTGGCAGGAGTCGCGCACCCTGCCCACCGGCGTGGACATCGGCCTGTATCTGTTTGCGTTGCCGCTGGCGATCCTGATTGCCTTCCTGGTGGGCGCGCGTCTCGTGCGGGCCGCCCGCGCCCCCAAGGCTGCGCCCGTCCAGGCCGGGACAGACGCGCCGGCCGACGTGCCGGCCCGCCCGGCCGAACTGCGGCTCGTGGCGGTCGCCGCGCGCGCCGCCGCGGGCGCCGACGCCCCGGCCATCGTCGAGGCGCTGGCCGAACACAAGCGTCCCGAGCTGGACCCCGAACTCAAGACGCCGCAGGGCTTTCCGATCTTCGCCGCGCGCGTGCCCGGCATGGACGACATGGAACTGTACGCGGCCGCGCGCGATCTGGGCGCGCCGCCGGAAGCCTTGGCCACGGCCCCCTTGCGCGTCACCGCCTTGCTGACCGAGATCGCACGCGCGTTGACCCGCGATGCGCATGCGCGCGTGACCGAACTGGACGTGCCCGCGCGCGAAGAAGACTGGCCGCTGCTGCGCCTGGACGTGCTGATGCCGGCGCACTGGCCCGAAGCCGCGCGCCTGCGCGCGCTCGCGGCCGTGCGCGCGGCCGCCGGCGCCTGGCCCGATGCCCGCATCAGCACCGCCGAACATCCGGCCCAAGACGCCATGGCCGCCGACCATCTGCTGCGTCAGCTCGCCAGCGAGCCGCGCGACGCCCAATCCGAACCGCAATGGCGCATCGTGCTGGCTGGCGACGGCTATATCGACGCGGCACAGGTCGCCCAGTGGGATGGCTTGTCCATGCTGTTGACGCACGCCAATCCGCAAGGCCGCGTTCCGGGCGAAGCGGCCGCCGGCCTGCTGCTGGCGCCGCCCGATGCCGACGCGGACCTGCGGGTCACGCTGTCGCCCGTGTTGCAGCGGCAGAAGTCGGCCGACGCGCGCGGCGCCCAGGCCGAAGCGCCGCTGGCGGACCTGGCGCGCGATCTGCTCAACGCCGCCGACGTCTCGCCCGACAGCGTCGTGCACCTCGTCAGCGACGCCGATCACCGCGGCAGCCGCCCGCTGGAACCGCTGGGCGTGGCCTCGCAATTGTTTCCCCACCTGGATGCCGGCAAAGACTGCCAGGCCGTCGGCGTGGCCTGTGGCCACACCGGCGTGGCGGCATCGCTGCTGACGCTGGCCGTGGCCGGCGAAACCTGCCTGCAGTTCGACCAGCCAGTGCTGGCCCTTACCCTGCAAGACCCCGCATTGCGCGCTGCCGCGCTGGTCTCCCGGCCAGCCGCCAGCGCCACCGCCTGACCCCTAAAAAAAACAGCGAAAACCATGCGTAGCCCATCAGGATTGCTTTCTCGATTTTCCAGCGCCATGAGCGACGCCCGCTACTGGACCGGGCGCGCGTTCGCCAACCCGCGCACCTTCATGCTCATCGGCCTGATCGCGCTGGCCGTTTTCCTTTTCCTGTTCGCAGACACCCTGCAGATCGGCCTGTCCTGGGCGGGCGCGGCGCTGGGCGTGCTGCTGCTCCTGTGGCTCTGCGTCTACCTCTGGCGGCGGCGCCGCACGCGGCGCGCCAACCAGAAACTGGGCGACATGCTGGAACAGCAGGTGCAGGCGGGGGCCGCCGCCAGCCCCGCCACCAACCGCAGCGAAATCGACGCGCTGCGCACCCGCCTGGCGCAGGCCGTGCGCACCATCAAGACGTCCAAGATCGGGCAGACGTCCGGCAACGAGGCGCTGTACGAGCTGCCCTGGTACATCGTCATCGGCAACCCCGCGGCGGGCAAAAGCAGCGCCGTCATCAATTCGGGCCTGCAGTTCCCCTTTGCCGACAAGAACGGCGCGGCCGTGCGGGGCGTGGGCGGCACCCGCAACTGCGACTGGTTCTTCACCACGGAAGGCATCCTGCTGGACACGGCCGGCCGGTATTCGGTGCACGAAGAAGACCGCAACGAGTGGATGAGCTTTCTGGATCTGCTCAAGCGGCATCGCCCGAAGGCGCCGATCAACGGCATCATCGTGGCGGCCAGCATCAGCGAGCTGACGGACGCCGGCCCCGAGTTCGCCATCAACCTCGCCAAGAATCTGCGCCAGCGCGTGCAGGAGCTGACCGACCGGCTGGAAGTCTTCGCACCGGTATATGTGATTTTCACGAAGGCCGACCTGATCGCGGGCTTTTCCGAGTTCTTCGCCGATGCCGACGCGCGCGAGCGCGACCGCGTCTGGGGCGCGACGCTGCCGTACGGCGCCGACGAAAGCCGTGACGTGCTGGCGCTGTTCGACGAACGCTTCGACGAACTCTATGAAGGCCTGAAGGAAATGGGCACGGCGCAGATCTCGCTGCGCCGCAGCGGCGCCCTGCCCCCGGGGCTCTTGACCTTCCCGCTGGAATTCGCCGGCATCAAGCCGGCGCTGCGCACCTTTCTGTCCACGCTGTTCGAAACCAACCCGTTCCAGTACAAGCCCGTATTCCGGGGCTTTTACTTCACCAGCGCGCTGCAGGAAGGCGTGTCGCGCAGCACCTCGACCGAGAAGCTCGCGGAACGCTTCGCCTTGCGTCCCGCCTCGCGCGAAGCGGCGCGCAGCGTGACCTCGCACAATGGGTTCTTCCTGCGCGACCTGTTCTCCAGCGTGATCTTCGCCGACAAGAAACTGGTGCGCCAGCACGCCAGCCCGAACAAGGTCCGCATGCGCTACCTGACCTTCTTCGGCCTGGTGCTGGCGTTGGGGCTGGTGCTGGGCGGCTGGAGCTGGTCGTACCTGGGCAACCGGCAACTGGCCAGCAATGTGCAGGCGGACCTGGACAAGGTGGTGCGCCTGCAAAGCGAACGCACCGACCTGCAAAGCCGCCTGGAAGCCATGGAGATCCTGCAGGACCGCATCGAGCAGCTGGACCGCTATTCGACGAGCCGGCCGCTGTCGCTGGGCCTGGGCCTGTACCAGGGCGATGTGCTCAAGCAGCGCCTGCTGGCCGAGTACTACAACGGCCTGCGCCAGTTCATGCTGGTGCCGGTCAAGGCCAGCCTGGAAGACTATCTGGGCCGCGTGGACGTCTCGCAGGCCGCGGCGGCCGGCGCCGCTCGCGCGGCGACGCCGCCGCAGGCCCAGCCGGTGCGCGCCAATGCCGGCGATACGCTGTTCCAGGACGCCTCGCCCACCAACGTCGACGACGCCTATAACGCGCTCAAGACGTACCTGATGATGGCCAACCGCGAACACGTGGACCCCACGCACCTGTCCGACCAGATCACGCGGTTCTGGCGCGGCTGGCTGGAGACCAACCGCGGCGCCATGCCGCGCGACCAATTGATCCGCAGCGCCGAGCGCCTGATTTCGTTCTACGTGGCGCGTGCCGCCGATGCGGACTGGCCGCAGATCGAAACCAACCTCGCCATGGTGGAACGCACGCGCGGCAACCTGCGCAGCGTGATGCAGGGCATGCCGGCGCGCGAACGCGCCTATGCCACACTGAAGGCGCGCGCCGCCACGCGCTTCCCCGCGATGACCGTCGCGCGCATCATGGGCGAGGCCGACGCCGCCATCGTGGCGGGCAGCTACGCGGTGCCGGGCACGTTCACGCGCGAGGCCTGGGAGCAGTACATCGAGCCGGCCATCGGCGAAGCCGCGCGCCACGAAGTGCAGACCAGCGACTGGGTGCTGGGCGTGAATGCGCGCGACGATCTCACGCTGGAAGGCAGCCCCGAGCAGATCCAGAAGAGCCTGGCGACGATGTACAAGACCGAGTACGCGCAGGAGTGGCAGAAGATGCTGCGCGGCGTCACCATCAAGCCCTTTACGAGCTTCGATCAGGCGGTGCAGGGTATGAACCGTCTGGGCGACCCGCAGAACTCGCCGCTGGTCAAGCTCATCAACACCACGTACGAACAGACCTCCTGGGACAACCCGTCGCTGATCAACACCGGCATTGCGCAGGCGCAGACCGGCGTCGTGGCCTGGTTCAAGCGCGTGATCCTGCGCCAGAACCAGCCCAGGCCGACCGAGGCGGCGCCCGGCGGCGAGCAGATTCCGATGGGACCGGTGGGCCGCGAGTTCTCCGACGTGGCGCGCCTGGTCGTCACGCGCGACAACCAGTCCCTGCTGGGCAATTACATGAATGCCCTGTCCAAGATCCGCACGCGCTTTAACCAGATCAACAACCAGGGCGATCCCGGCCCGGGCGCGTTGCTGCTGATGCGCCAGACGCTGGAAGGCAAGGATTCGGAACTGGCCGACGCGCTCAAGCTGGTGGACGAGCAGATGCTCGCCGGCCTGACGCCGGCCCAGCGCGAGACGCTGCGGCCGCTGCTGGTGCGCCCGCTGATCCAGGGCTACGCCGTCGTCATGCAGCCGGCCCAGGCCGAGCTGAACAAGGTCTGGAACGCGCAGGTCTATCAGGCCTTCATGCAGAACCTGTCGGAGAAGTATCCGTTCTCGACCAAGGCGGGCCTGGAGGCCAGCGGCGAGGAGATCGCGCAGGTGTTCGGCCCGCAGGGCAGCATCGCCAAGTACGTCAATGAAACCCTGGGGCCGCTGACCGTGCGCCGGGGCGACATCCTCACGGCCCGCACGTGGGGCGACATGGGCATCGATCTGCAACCGTCGTTCACCGCCAACTTCGCGCAATGGGTCGCGCCGCTGTCGGGTGGCGCCGCCGGTTCGGGCGCGGCCAGCCAGCCGCAGACCCTGTTCCAGATCCAGCCCAAGCCCGCGGGCGGGATCACGGAATACACCATCGAGATCGACGGCCAGCAACTGCGCTACCGCAACACGCCGCCGCAATGGGTCAACTTCGTCTGGCCCAACGCGCAAGGGGCGCCCGGCGCGCGCATCACGGCCACCGCCTTCGATGGCACCGTGGTCGAAATCGTGAACGAGCCCGGCCGCTTCGGCCTGGAGCGCCTCATTTCCGGCGCCCAGCGCAAGCCCAACCCGGACGGCAGCTTCGAGATGAGCTGGACCAAGTCCAACATCACCGTCCCGGTCCGGCTGCGCATCATCAGCAATGCCCAGGCCGCCAGCGCCGGCGGCACCGAGCCGGGCAGCCAGGGCCTGCGCAACCTGCGCCTGCCCGCCACGGTCGCGGGCACGTCCTCTCAACCCTCCGTCGCCCCGACGCCTGCCGGAGCGCAGCAATGAGCAATCCGCAGTCCCCCATGTTCCGTACGGCCTACTTCGGCAAGATTCCGTCGCGTGGCGACTTCGTCAAAAACACCTCGCATCCGCAGTTGATGGCGACGCTGGACGCCTGGGTCGCCAACACCATGGAGATCCTGGCGCAGGACCCGCACTGGAAAGCCCTGTACGACGAGGCGCAGCCGGTGCCGTTCGCGGTGCTGGGCTCGCGCGGAAAGCTGGCCATCGCCGGCCATCTGCAGCCCAGCCGGGACCAGTCCGGGCGGCGTTTCCCCTTCATCAGCGCGACCTCCGTGGAAGTGTCGCGCCCGCTGGACTTCATCGCGCGCAGCCCGCTGGCCTTCAGCCGCATGTGGAATCGCATGGATGCGGCCGCCTCGCGCCTGATGCAGGAAGGCGACCCGGCTGCCGTGCTGCAGACGCTGAATGACCTGGAAGGCGAAATCCGCACGGCGGCGGATGACGGCTTCGACGCCTTCATCGACCTGCAGACGATCGAGCGGGTGGAAGCCATGCTGCGCGGCAACGGCCACGCCGCCAACATGCACGACATCGTGCTGGCGCTGGGCATCCTGCTCGCGCCGGTCATGTCCAGCGGCTCATCGCAACTGGACACCGGCCTGGCGCTGCCCCTGCCGGACGACCCGCTCTACATCAATCTGGTCGCGACCTACTGGATGACGCTCATCGCGCCCTTCCTCACCCGCGCCGACTTCGAGATCGCCATTTTCATCGGGCGGATCGCGGGCAAGCACCGGCTGGTGGTGGGCTTCCGCGGCGCGTCGCCCCAGACGCTGGCGACGCTGCTGTCGACGCCGCAAACCCTGTCGCAGCACTACATCGTGCTGGAAGACGCGCCTTGGGTGCGTGACCACGTCAACGCCAGCCACGGCCTGGCCAAGCTGTCGAGCTATCTGGATCAACCGCGGCTGTCCCTGCGGCAGGCGCTGGAAACTTTCCGCGAAGTCTTTATCGGAGCCTAGGACATGCGCACTCTCTCTCTGGTCCTGGCCGCCGCCTGCTCCTGGTCGGCCTATGCCCAGGACGCGGCCACGGTGGTTCCGGCCAATGTCATTCCCCAACCCGGCCAGGTGGTCGCCAGCGGCGCGGTGCCGGACGAGGCCACCAAGGCCGACGTGCTGCAACGGCTGCAAAAAGTGTATGGCGTGGGCAACGTGATCGACCGCATCGATGTGGGCGGCGTCGTGGCCCCGCCCAACTGGTCGCAACACGTCGGCAAGCTGCTGGACAGTCCGCTCAAGCAGATCAACCGCGGCCAGCTTGAAATCGACGGCACGCAGATCCGGCTGCGCGGCGAGGTGGACAACGAAGCCTCGCGCCAGCAGATCGCCAGCACCTTCGCGACTTCGCTCAATCCCACCTACAAGATCGTCAACGGCTTGCGCGTGTCGGCCAGCAAGGACGAGCAGGACGTGCTGGACAACCTGCTGAGCAATCGGGTCGTGGAATTCGAGACCGGCAGCGCCCGCTTGACGGCGCGCGGCCGCGAGCTGCTGGACCGGGTGGCCGACGCGGTGCCCAAGCTGCGCGCCGACAAGATCCAGATCATCGGCCACACGGACAGCTCCGGCAGCCGCAGCACCAACCTGGCGCTCAGCCAGGCCCGCGCGGACGCGGTGCGGGATTATCTGGTGGACAAGGGACTGCCGGTGTCGCGCTTCGAGGCCATGGGCGCGGGCCCCGACCAGCCGGTGGCCACCAACGCCACGCCGGAAGGCCGTGCCAAGAACCGGCGCATCGAATTCCGCGCCGCGCGGTAAGGGCGCGCGTGGCGGTCAGCGGGACCGGGCCGGTCCCGCCAAGCCGGCGCATGACACGGGGAGCGCCCGGCCAGCGCCGCGATCCCTGCGCGCCGGCTCGCCACGTCATGCGGCGGCCAGGCCGCCTCAACTGCCCTCGCCGGCCTTCTTGATGCCGAGCAGCTCTTCCAGGCCCGACAGCGTTTCGTCGTTCTTGACCACCGTGCGCAGCCACAGGTGCAAGGACATTTCGCCCCAGCTCGCCGCCTTCTCGGCCAGATACGCGACCGGACTGTGCGGCTCGGTGCGCCGGAAGAAATCGGCGACCT
The DNA here is from genome assembly GCF_900108985.1 of Achromobacter sp. NFACC18-2. NCBI lineage: Bacteria > Pseudomonadati > Pseudomonadota > Betaproteobacteria > Burkholderiales > Alcaligenaceae > Achromobacter > Achromobacter sp. NFACC18-2. The sequence goes on from NZ_FNYM01000011.1 coordinate 81,947, forward strand.
CGCGCAGTTGCGCCAGCGCCTGTTCGCGGGTCTGGATGGGTCCGCGCGCGGCGGCCGGTGCAGCGCCATGCGCCGGCGCATCGACGGCGGGATGAGAATCGGTGGCGGACAAGGTGGGCTCCACTCGGACAGGCTCCGCGGGCGCGATGGACGCGGCCGGCGGGGCCGCTGCCTGGTCGGCGCGGACCAGCAGGCCGGCGTCGCGCGCGAACCGATGCACCAGCTCCCTGACCGTGCGCAGCGACTCGCGCACGCGCGAGAACGCCGGGCTGTCTTCGCCCAGCCGCTCGTCCAGCGTGCGCTCCAATTGCGCGAGCGCCTGCGCGCAACCGTCGAGCTGCACATCCAGCTCGGAATAGAACGACGGCGGCGTATCGCGCCGCGCGGCATCGAAGCGGTCCAGCGTCAGCTTGCCGCGCGTCAGTTCATGGGCGTTGTCCGGCGTGCGTTTGACGGCATTGGCCAACTGGCTCGCCGCCTCCCACAGCACCGCGCCGTAACGCGCGCCATCGGCCTGGGTCAGCGGAATCTCGCCGATAAGCTGCTGCGACCGCGACAACAGCCACGCCAGATTGCCGACGCGCTGCTGCACGTCGCCATCTTCCGGCACCGGATGCAAGCCCTCCCAGTAATCGCGGCAAAGCCCATCGATCAGCAGGTACCCATCACGCAGGCCGGCAAATCCGCGCGTCTTGGCCCAGGCTTCCGCCAGCCAGGACGCAATGCGGATGTCTTTGCTGCGATCGCGCAGCACCGTCGTGCAGATGCGCGTCACCTCCGGCCAGTCGGCCTCTTTCAGGTCGATGACCCAGTCGCCCTGGTCGAGTTGCGGATCATCATGCCGACGCGCCTCGCGTATCGCGTCGAACTCAGGCGAAAAAACCAGATCGACGCCGCAAGGCGCGTCGCCGGGAATCGGTTGCAACAAGGCGTTGATGTCGGTCATAGGCGCAGGCATGTAAGTAGGCGCAAATCATCCCACAACTGTTTACGTATAAGGTTCAAAGATGACACGTCCTATTACAAAGCGCATCACGATGCTTCGCTATGATTTGCGCTCTACCGAGGAGCCTCCATGACGACGAAATCGATCCGCATGCTGCCCGACGGGCGCTTCATTGCCGGCACCCCGCGCCGCGCACCCGACGGCACACTCGTCGGCGGCGACGGCCCGATCACTCGGGCGCCGGACGGCACCTACGTGGCCGGAACCCCGCAACGCGCGCCGGACGGCTCCTACAAAGGCGGCGGCGGCCCCGTGCGCATGGCGCCCGACGGCACGTTCGTGGTCGGCCCGGCGCGGCTCGCGCCGGACGGCTCGTATCTGTAAATCACTCTCTCGCGCGCACCATGTCCCAACGCTCCGTCATCCGCAAAGGCGATAGAACCTCGCACGGCGGCGTCGTCGTGACCGGCGACGAAACCGTCGTCATCTTCGGCCAACCCATGGCCCGCGTCGGCGACCGCGTCACCTGCCCGCAATGCGGCGACACCCATACCATCGTCGAAGGCGTGCAGAACGTCAGCTCGGACCGCATGACGGCGCTGGAGGGCATGCGCACGTCGTGCGGGGCGACGTTGATCGCGAGCCAGCATTTTTATCAGTTGGAATATGGTTGAGGCGGGGATGCGGCAAAGTGAATGTGCGCCCATGCCTGGATCCGCGCAGCATGCGACGTCTTCACCGCAGTGATAATCCATGGCACACCCCCCTTGCAACCGCTCGGGCATCCTTGTAGAGTCTGACCATTCTAGTCAGAATTGGGGATTGCCATGCACGCCTGGCAAATGCAAGAAGCCAAATCCCGCCTGTCCGAAGTCGTCAAAGCGGCCGGAACCCAAGGTCCGCAGGAAATCACTGTGCACGGACGTTCCGTCGCGGTCGTGCTGTCTCGGTCGGACTTCGACAAATTGTCGGGCACCGGGGAATCTCTCGTCGCTTTCATGCGCCGATCGCCGCTGGCCGGTGACGAAGAACTCGACTTTCCCCGAGACAACAGCCTGACGCGCGAGGATGGACTTTGAGCTATCTCGTCGATACCAATGTCTTGTCGGAGTTGCGTCGAAAACAACCAGATGGCAACGTGGTCAGATGGCTGGAGAAGAGACCGCCCACCACCCTGTTCCTCTCTGCCCTGACGATGGGGGAGTTGCGCAAAGGCATCGAGCTGATGTCGGAAAGCGAACGCAAGCGCAGCTATCTGGACTGGTTGGAGGTTGAGCTTCCCCGGTTCTTCGGTGGCCGCATATTGGCCATTGATGAACCTGTCGCGGATTGCTGGGGGCGCCTGGTGGCTCAAGCCAGGCGCGCGTTGCCGGCTATCGACAGCTTGCTCGCCGCCACGGCGCTGACGCATGGACTGACGCTGGTCACGCGCAATGAACGGGATTTTCGGCACCCAGGTCTGGATGTCATCAATCCTTGGGCGGACTGAATCGTAGGAAGGGACGCTTCGGCGGTGGCACCGGCCGTGGTCCTCGAAGACCGTAGTTCGAACAAAGTGCGGTCAAAATTCCCAGAAAGCAAAAAGCCCACCGTTTCCGGTGGGCTTTTGCAGATTCTCCGCAAGAGAGAATCCAGAATTCTGGTGGGCTGTGAGTGGCTCGAACACTCGACCTACGGATTAAGAGTCCGCTGCTCTACCAACTGAGCTAACAGCCCTGCAAGTCACTCAGTTTTGACCGCGGTTAGCGCGTTGCGCTGTTGCGTCTCAATACGTGTGTGCTGCGAAGAAGAAAGATTATATGGGGCTTTTTTTCTTTGTGCAAGTCGTCCTGCAAAAAATTTGATGCGGATCGGCATCACGCCGCGTAGCCGCCGTCCACGGCGAGGCTGGCGCCGGTGAGGTAGCGGCCTTCGGGGCCGGCCAGGAAGGCTACCGTTCCGGCGATGTCGCGGGGTTCGCCATAGTGGGGCAAGGACAGCACGGCCACCAGGTCCGCGGCGCGGTCGCCGTCGGCGGGGTTCATGTCGGTGTCGATGGGGCCGGGGTGCACGATGTTTACCGTGATGCCGCGCGGGCCCAGGTCGCGCGCCAGGCCCTGGGTCAGGCCGACCAGCGCCGCCTTGCTGGCGGCATACAGCGCGACGCCGGCGCGGCCTGCGCGGGCGGCCAGGCAACTGCCGATGTTGATGATGCGTCCGCCGTCGGGCATGGACGCCTGCGCTGCCTGGATGGCGACGAATGGGGCGCGCACGTTGATGTCCATCGTCCGCTCGTAGTCGTCCAGGCTGGCGTCGCCGATGGCGCCGGCCAGGAAGACGCCGGCGTTGTTGACCAGGATGTCGACCGGGCCGAGTTCGCGGATGGCCTCTTTTACGGCGTGGCTGACCGCGGCGGCGTCCGCGGAATCGGCCTGGATCGCCCTGGCGCGGCGGCCCTGCGCCGCCAATTCCTGCACCAGCGCCTGCGCGGGCGCGGCGGAGGAAGCGCTGACGTACGTGAAGGCCACGTCCGCGCCGTCGGCGGCGAGTCGTCGCACGATGGCGGCGCCGATGCCGCGGCTGCCGCCGGTGACGAAGGCCACTTTTCCGTTCAGGTTCTGCATCTTCAACCTTATTTTGTATTGATCAGTACAAATATCATCGCCGCGGCCGTCGCCTCGCGTCAACAATTTTTTATCGATCAACACAGAATAGGCCGCACGGGTAAAATCGCGGGCATGGCTGAACGTGGGCGCCCCCGGAACTTTGACCGTGACCAGGCTTTGAAGAAGGCCATGGAAGTTTTCTGGTCGAAGGGATATGAAGGAGCATCGCTGACCGATCTGACGGAAGCGATGGGCATCAATTCGCCCAGTCTTTATGGGGCGTTCGGGTCCAAAGAGAGCCTGTTCCGCGAAGCCGTCGCGCTCTACCGGGAAACCGAGGGAGGTTCCGCGCGGCGCGCGCTGCTCGAGGCCCCGACCGCGCGCGATGCCATGCACGCGATGCTGCTTGCGTCCGCCGAACGCTTCACGACGCCGGGCCTGCCGCCTGGCTGCATGATCGTGCTGGGCGCGCCCGCCGGCTGTGAAAGCCACGCCGGCGTGGGCGATTTTCTGGGGGACAACCGGCGCGAGATGCAGAGCCGCATCCTGGCGCGCCTGAGCGCGGGCGCCGCGCAAGGCGAACTGCCCGCCGGGGCCGACCTGAAGGGACTGGCGGCCTTTTACACGACGGTGCTGCACGGCATGTCCATCCAGGCCCGCGACGGCGCCTGCCGCAAGACGCTGCAGGCGGTGGCGCGGCAGGCAATGCGCGCCTGGGACGCACTGGCCGGCGACGTGACGCCCCCCTCCGGCGCTCCCCCGGGTCGCGCCCGCAACTGACGGATGCCGTCATGTTCCGCGTTGACCTGCGGCGTCTCATCCTGTGGATCAGCCTGCTGTCGGTCATTGTGGTGCTGGCGGGCGGGCTGCACGCCAGTTACCTGGTGCAGCGCGACCTGTTGCTGCAGAACGCGCTTGAAGTGAACCGGGTGTACGCGGCCAAGCTTGCCGTCACCACCGACAGCCTGCTCAGCGACATCCGCCGCTATCTGGCGTACAGCGCCGACGCCCTGGCCAACATGGAAAGCCACCCCGAGCAGATGACCGCCGAGACGCGGCGGCTCGAGCAGCAGCTTGGCCACTTCAATTCCACCTTCGTCGCGTCGCCGCAAGGCAAGGTGCTGGCGGTGTCGACGTCCTACCCGCAACTGCTGGGGCATCAGCTCGTCAGCGATGCGGTCAGGGAGGCGCTGGCGGCCCGGCAGCCGACGATCAGCGAACCCTTCAAGGCGAGCAACGGCCGATGGCAGATCCTCTACACCCAGCCGATCTTTTCGCGCGATTACCGGTATCTGGGATTCATCGCCGGTTCGCTCTACCTGCACGAGGACAACGTGCTGGACCGGCTGCTGGACCGGCACTTCTACCGCGACGGGTCGTTTCTTTACGTCATCGACCGCAAGGGCACGCTGATCTACCACCCCGATCGCAGCCAGCTCGGCAAGACCGCGCCCGACAGCGAGGTGTTCGCGCCCGCCCGGCGCGGAGAGGCCGGCGGACGGCGCTTTGTGGACGCCGAGGGGCAAGAGATGGTGGCGGGCTACGCGCCCGTGGCCAGCACCGGCTGGAGCATCATCGCCCAGCGTCCCGTGGCCAGCACGCTGCAGCCGCTGGGCGACCTGCTGATGGCCACGGCGCGCAACACCTTGCCACTGTTGCTGCTTGCTGTGGCGCTGATCTGGCTGCTGTCGCGCTGGATCGCGCGGCCGCTGGGCCAGATGGCCAGCATCGCCAAGCGCATGCAGGATCCGGATTCCGCCGACCGCATCCGCGAGGTCCGCTCATGGTATTTCGAGGCGGCGCAGCTCAAGCGCGCGCTGTCGATGGGGCTGGCGTCGATTCACCACAAGCTCACCGACCTGCGCCGCGAAAGCACGACCGATACGTTGACGGGGCTCTTGAACCGGCGCGGCATGGACGAGGCGCTTGCCCTGGTGGCGGCCGAGGGCACGCCGGTGGCGATCGTGGCGGTGGACGTCGACCACTTCAAGCGCATCAACGATCGCTATGGCCACGCCGCGGGCGATCGGGCGCTGCAGGCGCTGGCGCAAGTCATGCGTGAGTGCTCGCGCGGCGGCGATGTGCTCGCGCGCACGGGGGGAGAGGAATTCGTCATGCTGCTGCCGGGCGCCAGCATGACGGCGGCCATCGCCATCGCGCAGCGGCTGCGCATGCGCCTGGCGTCCAGCGAGGCCTCGCCGCTGCCCGCCCCCATCACCATTTCGGCGGGCGTGGCGCACCATCCGAAACAGGGCGCGACGCTGGACGCCGCGCTGCAGCGCGCTGACCAGGCGCTCTACTACGCCAAGAACCACGGGCGGGACGGGGTTTGCGTGGCGGACGGTACCGTGCCGGAAGGTTTCCGGCGGGTATCCGCTCCCTGACCCGGCGTCGCGGCCGCCCCGCGCCTGAACTACTTGCCCTTGGCGGGCGCGGGCGCCTTGGGCGGCTTGCGCATCTGCTCCAGCAGCGGGCCGCAGGCGTTCTCGTCCGTGGTGCTGGGCGCGATCAGCGCCAGCAGGCCGGCCGCGGGCGTCAGCAACACCCCCAACGCCACCATACCCGCGCCGCGCGCCGCGAGCGGCGCCACGTGCACGCCCACGTCGGGCGACCCGAAAGACCCGCGCACGTACAGCGGCGAGCGCAGCGAAAAGATGCGGAATCCCTTGCTGTCGGGCGAGATGTCCAGGTCCACCGTCTCGTCCTTGAAGTTGGCCGTGCCCGAAATGCTGATCAGCGCGTTATCGGTATCGAAGACGAAGACGCGCGGGGTCATTACGCCACGCTTGAGTTCAAGGTCGGCCGCGCCGCAGTTGATCTGCACTTCGTCGTCGCCGAACAGTTTGGAGACGACGTAATTGGCCACGTTCAGGCCCGCCAGCTCCATCAGGCTGCGGCTGATCACGCCGTCGTTGACCAGCATTTTCACGTCGCCCGTCGCGGTGCCGAGCAGGGCGGCGACGGAGTTTCCGGCGCCGCTTATCGCCAGGTCGCCGTTCAGTTCGCCCAGCGTCTTCTGCATGGATTCGGCCGACGGAAAGAGCTGCTTGAGCTGCAGGCGGCGCGCGCGCATATCGACGCGGCCCGTGAGGGGCGTGCCGGACCCGTCCAGCCGCGCCGTGGCGCTCATGGTTCCCCCCGCCATGCCGAAGCGCAGCGGATCGAGCGTGAGCTTGCCATCCTGCAGCACGACGTGCGCCGACAGGTCGGACAGCGGCAGCTTGCTGTCGTGGACGATGCGCGCGGCGTCCAGCGAGACGTCGGCATCCATGTCGCGCCAGCGGTCGGTGCGAAACGCCTGGGTGGGCAGCACCTTGCCGCCCTTGGGCTTGGCGGGCGCGTCCGCGGACTTGTCCGAGGCGGCGGCCGCCCCCCCGCCCGAGGGCACGCCGATCAGGGGCCCCAGGTCGGCCATGCGCAGGAGCTTGGAGGACAGCTTGCCGGTCAGCTTGGGACGCGGCGCACCCAGCGCGAAAGTGATGTCCCCGCGCAGGTCGCTGTCGCCGACCTTGCCATTGAAATCCCGGTACTCGAACACCGCGCCGCCCGGATTCTGCAGCTTGGCCACGAGATGGCCGTCGGTGCTGTAGGGCGGCGTGTCGGGCAGCGTCACGCCGGTCAGCGGATAGAGCTGCGCCATGGAGGCGCCCGACAGTTTCAGGTGCAGGTCGAGCGCGCCCAGGTTGACGGGATCGGTCAGCGTGCCGGCGACCGACGCGCGCGTGCCGCCGATGGCGACGTCGGCCTGCAAGGGGAATGGCTGCCGGGGATCCTGCATTGCCAACATGCCGCCGACCTTGCCCTCGCCCTTGGTCGGCAGCCCCTTGTACTTGCCGTCGACCTTCCAGCCAAACACATAATCGCGGGGCGCCGGGGCCGAGCCGTCCTGCGGCACGAAGGACTTGCCGGCCACGTCGGCGAACGGCACGGGCTTGCCCAGCGGGTCGACCAGCACGGTCAGGTCGGCCTTGAGCATCTGGTCGACGAACCCGACGCGTCCTTTGTCGAAGCCGATTTCGTTGATGTCCAGCACCCAGGGCGACGGCTCGCCCGACTCGGGAAGGGTGAAGACCCAGTTCGCGCGGCCGTCTTCCAGACGCTCCAGGTCCGCGGCCGGCTCGGTCAGCTGGATGCGGCGGATGACCACGCGCTGGGCGAGCAGCGGCAAGGGCGCCAGGCTGAACTCGCCGCGCTTGAGCGTGGCGAAATGCGGCGCCTTGGCCCAGGGCGCGTTGGCGATCGTAATGTCGTGGGCGACCACGCGCGGCCAGGGCACCCACGACCGCCAGCCGCCTTCGCCGGTTTCGCGCTCCCAGCGCACGCTCAGGTCGCCGTTGATCGCAAAGGGCCGGCCGAGGGCGGCACTGGCCCGCTCATTGATCATGGGCTTGGCGCGGTTCCAATCAAAAGTGGCGATCACGACCACCAAGACCGCCACCAACAGGGCAATGCCCCCTACAATCCCGATCGCTATTTTTCTTGTTCGCGTCATGGTTACTATCCTTGGCTTGCTGCCGGCCACCCGGTGCCGGCCATGGTTACCACCCAAGGGTATCGCGGCCCGCAGCGCCGGCCGGACTGGGCAGCGCCATAATGTGTACGGATTTTTCCAGGCGTCGCATCGGAGATGTCCGGCCCGGCGCAGGCGCCCGCGTGACGGGGCAGCAAGTGCCGTACCCGGGCGGCGCGCGACCGTTACAAAGAGAGATGACTCGGGCGGGCGGAATCAGCCGGATTCCCCGCAATTGCCGAATTTTTGACGACGGCGCGGTTCCAATGGCATTTGATCGAATCCGCCCGAGCCGGGCCGGAAAGCAGAACAACCTGGAGGCCCGATGCGGCATTCAACCCTGATTTTCGTAGTGGCGGCCTTTGCGCTGCTGACGCTCAGCCGCCTGGCCCTGGCGCTCTGGCAATGGCAGCGCGTGCGCAATGCGGGCGGCCTAGCGCCCCTGCTGCTGCGCGGGCTGCGCATCGACGCGCATCAGATCGCGGTGCTGGCGGCGCTGCCGGCCGTGCTGTCGCCGCTGTTCGGCCACATCCCCGCCGCCGCCGCCGTGACTTCGGTGTGGTACCTGGTTGCCTTCGTCCTGCTGGCTTTCCTGGAAGTGGCCACGCCGCCCTTCATCATCGAGTACGACTCGCGCCCCAACCGGCTGTTCGTGGAATACCTGAAGCACCCGCGCGAAGTCTCGGGCATGCTCTGGCGCGGCTACAAGGGCGCGCTGCTGGGCGGACTGGGCGCCCTGGCGGTGATCGGCTGGGCCGCCTGGGCCCTGCTCGGCCATGCGCGCCCCGATGCGCCCCTGACGTGGTGGCAGATGCCGCTTGCCAGCGTCGCGATCCTGGCGGTGGTGATCCTGGCCATCCGCGGCACCTTGAGCCATCGCCCCATCAATCCCTCGTCGGTGGCCTACTGCGCCGACGGCATGCTCAATACCCTGGCGCTGAACTCGCTCTATAACGTCTTTTATGCGGTCTACAGCATGAAGAACGAGAAGTCGGCGTCCGCGGTGTATGGCGGCATGGACGACGACAAGATGCACGAAATCGTGCTTGCGCAGTCCGGCCTGCCGTATCCGCCGCCCAATCCCGACTTCCCCAGCCTGCATCCCCAGCCCGCGACGCGCCAGACGCCGCGTCCGCTCAACCTGGTGATCATTCTTGAAGAGAGCCTGGGCGCGCAGTACAGCGCCGCGCTGGGCGGGGCCGACCTGACGCCGGAGCTGGACGCGCTGGCGCGCGAGGCCTGGACCTTCACGCGCGCCTACGCCACCGGCACCCGCTCGGTGCGCGGCCTGGAGGCCGTGACCACGGGCTTTTTGCCCACCCCCGCGCAGGCGGTGCTCAAGCTGCCCCGGTCGCAACGCGGCTTTTTCTCGCTGGCCGACCTGCTGGGCCGCCATGGCTATCACTCGCGCTTCATCTATGGCGGCGAGTCGCACTTCGACAACATGAAGGGCTTTTTCCTGGGCAACGGCTTCCGGGAGATCGTGGACCGGCCAGACTTCGTCGACCCCGCCTTCGTCGGCACCTGGGGCGCGTCGGACGAGGACATGTTCAACCAGCTCGACCGCCTGCTGCGCGAGGACGGCGACCGGCCTTCCTTCACGCTGGCCTTCAGCGTATCCAACCATTCGCCCTGGGAGTACCCGGAGGGCCGCATCCAGACCGAGGGCAATCCGGCCACGGTGGAAAACACCGTGCGCTACGCGGACTGGGCGCTGGGCCGCTTCTTTGAACGGGCCAAGGCCTCGCCCTACTGGGAAAACACCGTCTTCCTGGTGGCGGCCGACCACGACTCGCGCGTGTTCGGCGCCAGCCTGGTGCCGGTGCGCCATTTCCATATCCCCGCGGTCATCCTGGGCGCCGGCATCGCGGCGCGGCGCGACGACCGCCTGATCAGCCAGATCGACCTGCCGCCGACGCTGCTGTCGCTGATCGGCGTGGATACGGAACACCCGATGATCGGGCACGACCTCACGCGCAGCACGCCGGGGCGCGCCATCATGCAGTACGACAACACCTACGGTTACCTGAAGGGCGATGACCTGCTGGTGCTGGCGCCCAACAAGACCCCGGTGCAGTACCGCTACACGGCGCCCGAAGACTACGCGCCCGTGCCGCTGGACGCGGGCCTGGCCACCGAGGCGCTGGCGCACGCGCTGTGGCCGAGCTGGGCTTACCGCGAGGGCCGGTATTGCCTGCCGTCGCAGGCTCCGGTGCAGACCGAGCCGCGCACGCAGCCGGCCAGCTGAGCCGGCGCCGCGGCCCGGCAACGGGCGACGAGCGATGGGCGACCAGCGACGAGCGATGGGCGACCAGCTACCAGCTACCGCCCCGCCGGCCGCACGAAGGCCTTGCGCTTTTTCTCGATGACGGCGTGGCAATGGCAATCGGGACTGTGGTCGTTGACCATGCCCACGGACTGCATGAACGCATAGACCGTGGTCGGCCCGACGAATTTCCAACCCAGTTTCTTGAGCGCCTTGGACAGGGCTTCGGACTGCTCGGAGGTGGACGCGCCGTAGGTGGATGCGTCGCTGGCCGGGGCTTCGAAGCGCCAGAAGTAGGCCGCCAGCGACCCCTCGCGCTCGACCATTTCCAGCGCCCGGGTCGCGTTGTGGATCATGGCTTCGATCTTGCCGCGATGGCGCACGATGCCCGGATCGGCCAGCAGCGCCTGGACTTCCTTTTCGCCGAAGCGGGCGAGCGCCGCGGGATCGAAGTTGGCGAAACCGCGGCGGAAGGCCTCGCGCTTGTTCAGGATGGTGCGCCAGCTCAGGCCCGACTGGAAGCCTTCCAGGCAGAGCTGTTCGAACAGCGCGCGATCATCGGCCTCGGGGCGGCCCCATTCGGCATCATGGTAGGCCATGTATTCGGGGGAGGTGTCCACCCAGCCGCAGCGGGCCAGGCCATCGGGAAAATCGGTTTTGGCGGACAAGGGAATGCTCCTGAGGGCAGACGGGCCACCGATGCTACTCCAGCAACGTCCCTGGAAAAAGTCGTAGCGGCCGGCATTCAAATCCAGATAATATTTCCCGCCTTGATTCGGCGCCGGCCTGGGCCGCGCGCACCCCGGATCAGCATGGCGGGCCGGCGCGATGCGGGCCCCATGCGTCAATGCGGGGAGCCGGACAGGCCAACCCGGACTTCTGCCCCATGTCCCTGCCACTGACCACGCTCATCTCGTTCGTATCGCCCGCCGTGCTGGCCGGCGACGATCCCGCCGCCAATCCCTGCCTGGACTGCGGCGCCTGTTGCGCCCACTTCCGCGTGTCCTTCTACATCGGCGAGCTGGCCGGCGAAAACGGCGGCCAGGTGCCGCTGGACCTCGTCACCCAGATGAGCCCATTGCGAGCCTGCATGAAGGGCACGGAATTGGGTGGAGGACGCTGCATTTCGCTGCGCGGCGAACTGGGCAAGCCCGGCATCCACTGCGCCATCTACGAGAACCGCCCCACGCCCTGCCGAGAATTCGATATCTGGATGCCGGACGGCTCGCCCAACCCGGACTGCCAGCGCCTGCGCCTGGGACTGGGGCTGGCGCCCGTCCCGCCCCGGCCCGATGCCGAGAACGATCCCGAGGGGCCGCTGCATCCGGACCAGCCCGCCGCGGCCTGAATTCCGCACCGCCCCGCCCTGCCGCCGCGCGGGGACGCCCTAGGCGCGGCCCGCGAGATACCGCGTGGGCGTCATCCCGAAGGCCGTGCGGAAACTGCCGATGAACGCGCTGGTGCTCTCGTAGCCGACCGACAGCGCGACCTGCGTGACCGACCCGCCGCGGAACAGCATTTCCAGCGCCCGCAACAGCCGCGCCTGCTGGCGCCACTGCCCCAGCGTCACGCCGGTTTCCCGGCGAAAGCGCCGCATCAGGGTACGCGAAGACATGTTCAGCCGATGGGCCCATTCGTCGATGCCGGCCGTGTCGTCCGGGGTGTCCAGCAGGGTGTTCGCTAACTCTTGCAGGCGCGGATCCGCCGGCATCGGCAAGGGCACGCACGCCTCGCCGCTGCGCTGCCTGAGCTCTTCCAGCAGCACGTCGAACAATTGCGCTTGATAGGACGGCGGCGCGTCTTGCCACGCGCCCTGGGTAAAGCGCTCGACCAGCGCCTCGATCAGCCGGGAAGAAGGCCACGACCGGCAGACCGGCGGCAAGCGCCCGCAGATGCCGGGGTGCACATGCAGGAACGATCCGCGCGCCTCGCCAAACCAACGCGCCCCATGCAGCACGCCCGGCGGCACCCAGCCCAGGGTGCCCGGCAGCACCGACAGCACGCGCCCGCCCGACTGCACCACCACCAGCCCTTCGTGGACGAGCACCAGCATGCCCTCCTGATGCACATGCGCGGGCACCGAAATGCCCTTGGATTCGCGCCGCCTGCGCACGCTGAACGGCGTCAGGAGGACGTCGGGCAAGGTGGGAGCGGCGGCCGCTTCAAGCATGATTGGCAGGTTTGAGCTACAGGTTGTCGGGTTCCCGTTAGCGGGTCTACTTGAAAATGTACATCATTCTCATCAATCGGACATCAGCCCCCGAATGGAGAAATTTCATGGACCACACACGGCTGCGCGACGCCGGCATCAAAGCCACCTTCCCGCGTTTGAAGATCCTGGACATCTTCTACCGCCACGCGGACCAGCACATGAGCGCCGCGGACATCCACCGCCGCCTCGTCTCGGACCACAGCAATATCGGCCTGGCCACGGTTTACCGGGTGATCACGCAACTGGAACAGGCAGGCCTGCTCCGGCGCACCCAGCTCGATACGCACAACATGGTGTTCGAACTCAGCGACAAAGGCCATCACGACCACTTGGTCTGCACGCGCTGCGGGCAGATCCGGGAAGCCAGCGATCCCGCCATGGCGCAACGGGTCGGAAAGATCGCCCGGCGCAGCGGCTTCGCGCTGGATTCCTACAGCCTCGTCCTCTATGGCAGCTGCGGCTGCGCCGACGACCAACCCGCCCTGCCCCACGGAGCCTTCGAATGAACCCCGATCAGTTTTTCTTCCACGACCTGACGCACTTTCCCATCGTCACAGCGCGCCACGACGGCGCGCAACCGGGTTACTCGACCGGGTGGATCCGGGAAATGGAGTGGCTGGTGGAGAACCCGCACAGTTTTGTCATGGTGGTGCCCGACATGCGGCACGAGGCCGCGCACGAAGACCGCAAGGCCATGATTGCGTGGCAGACGGCCAACCTGCCGCGTCTGCGGGCGCGCTGCCGGGCGTTCATCGGCGTGGAGCGGGATCCCGCCGCGCGGGACACGCTGCGCAAGCGCGCCGAAAAGATGTCCCGCGCCTTCGGCCTGCCGTTCCTGACCGTGGCCACGCCGGGCGAAGCCCTGCAATGCGCCCGCGAACTGCTGGGGCAAGCGGGGCCGGGCGGCTTCAACGTGGATTGAGGGTCGGATCGCCGATTTAAGACTGGGCGCGCGCGGCCGTTGTTCAAGGCAGGCGCCGACCTTGCGCGGCCGCTTTTCGCCCACCCCATCCCGGCCGCCCCGATGAATCACGCCCTCGCCTGTCTGTTTTGCCAATCCACGCTCGCGCAGGGCGCGGCGCTGCTCGAACAGAACGGCGCGGCCATCTGCAAGGCCTGTGTCGACCGGTTCTCCGTGCGCTTTGCCGAGCGCGCGTGGGCGATGGCGGCCACGCCGCAGGAGCAGCTGGATGTGTTGCTGGAAGAAAGCCGGCGCGCCCTGGAGCAGAGCGAAACGCTGGCCGAGCGGGCGCGTTGCTGCGGCCTCAGCCTGAACGAGCTATCGGCGGCGCTGCCCGCCCGCTCGCTGTCCTGAGCGCACGGCGGGTCGCATCGCGTCGCATCGCGTTGCGTCAGAACGATGTCAGAACGATCCCACCGCGCTGCCCAGCGCGATGACGGCGGCCAGCCCGATGATGGGCCCCACGATGCCCACCACGACGATGTTCATGTAGCCCTCGCGGTGCGTCGATCCGCATACGGCCAGCAGCGTCACGACGGCGCCGTTGTGCGGCAGGCTGTCCAGCGTGCCCGCGCCGATCACCGACACGCGGTGCATCAGCGCCGGATCGATACCCAGGGTCTGCGCCAGTTCCATGTACGTGCCGGCCAGCGACTGCAGGGCGATGGTCAGGCCCCCGGAGGCCGACCCGGTCAACGCCGCCAACACGTTGGTCGCCACGGCCAGCGACACCAGCGGCCCGCCCTCGATCGACAGCACCCAGTCGCGCACCATTGCGAAGGACGGCAGCGACGCGACCACCGCGCCAAACCCGACCAGGCTCGCCACGCTCAGCAACGGCAGCGCCGACGCATTCACGCCCGCGTCCATGGTGTCCCGCACCGAAGGCAGCCGCCGGAAGTTCAGCGCCACCAGCACCGCAATCGCGGCCAGCAGCGCGGTGATCACCGACCAGACCCCGCCCACGGCCGCCAGGCTGGTGCCGCCCCAGCGCGCATCGGCAAGCCAGCCAGTGTCCATGCGCGGCAGGACGACCAGCGTCATCAGCAGATTCACCAGGATCACCACCACCAGCGGCGTCGCGGCCACCAGCGTCGAGGGCGCGTCCGGGCTGCGCTGGCCGTGCTGGATCTCGGCGGGATCGAACTCGCGCGCCACGGTCGCGCGTTCGCGCACGACCACGTCTTCGGAGACGTCGACGGCCATGCCCGCCGGCGCGACGTAGCCTTCGCCCGCGCGCCGCGCCGCCGCCTCCGCGCGCGTCAGCCACCACAGGCCGAATCCCAGCATGATCGCGCTGGCGACAATGCCCAGCCCCGGCGCGGCGAACGGCGTGGTCGCAAAGAACGGCATCGGGATGGCGTTCTGCACGGCCGGCGTGCCGGGCAAGGCGGACATCGTGAACGTGGACGTGCCCAGCAGGATGGCGGCGGGCATCAGGCGCACCGGAATCCCCGCGGACTTGAAAAGGGCATGCGCCATGGGCGCCAGCACGAAGAACGCGACGAACAAGCTGACGCCGCCGTAGGTCACGATGGCGCCGGCCAGCACCACCGCCAGGATGGCGCGCCGGGCGCCCAGCTTGCGCGTCATGGCATCGGCGATGGCCGTGACGGACCCGCTGTCGTCCATCAGCTTGCCGAACAGCGCGCCCAAGAGGAACAGCGGGAAGAACTGGGCCACGAAGCCGGCCGCGCCGCCCATGAAGGTCTGGGTCCAGTGCGCCAGCAAGGGCTCGCCGGCCGCTGCCGCGGTGATCGTGGCGGCCGCCGGCGCCAGCAGCAGGATGCTCCAGCCGCGATAGGCCAGCCAGATGAGCAGTACGAGGGCGAGCAGGATGCCTGAGAGTCCCATGATCAGACCTCGCCCAGCATTTCATCGATGTCGAGCGTGGACCGCTTGCCCAGGTCGGCGCCGTGGGCCTGCAAAAAGCTGTCCGCCGCCCTGCGCCCTTCGTCGCGCAGCATGCACAGGAAGGCCCATTCGGCATTGAGCTTGGACGAATAGCCCAGCTTCACCATGAGGTCCGACGACACCCGGTGGATCCGCATGCCCGCCCACATCGCGCCTTCGCCGTTGCCGGGATCGGCCACCTGGCGCAGCAGCGCGATCATGCGCAGCTCTTTGAGGAGCGAGGCATTGAAGGTCACTTCGTTCAGGCGGTTCATGATCTCGCGCGCGCTGCTGGGCAGCCCCGGGCGTTCGACGGGATTGATCTGCACCAGGATGGTGTCGCGGGACTTGCATTCGCGCACAAGCGGCGTGATGGTGGGGTTGCCGCTGTAGCCCCCGTCCCAGTAGGGGTCGCCGTCTATCATCACGGCCCGGAACATGGTGGGCAGGCAGGCCGAGGCCAGCAGCACGTCGGCGTTCACCTCGGCGTTCTTGAACACGCGGCCGCGGCCCGTGCGCGCGTTGGTCGCGGTGACGAACAGGTGGATGGGCGCCCGCGCCAGCTCGTCGAAATCGATCAGTTCGTCGAGGATCCCGGCCAGTGGATTGGCCGAGGACGCGGTCAGGTCATATGGGGAAAACACGCGCGAGGCGAGGTCGAAGGCGACGAACATGGGCGAGTGGTCCAGCGACCACGAGCCCATCAGCACGTCGAGCGGACTGCGGCGAAACGGACTGAACGTGGCCGCCTGCGACACGCGGCGCCAGAAATCGTCGAGCGCGGCGCGGGCCCCCTCGGCGCCGCCGCGCGCGTGGCCCAGCACCAGCACCGCGGCGTTCATGGCGCCGGCCGAGGTGCCCGAAATGCCGTCTATGCCCAACCAGGGCTCTTGCAGCAGGCGATCCAGCACGCCCCAGGTGAACGCGCCATGCGCGCCCCCGCCCTGCAGGGCAAGGTCGATCAACAGGGGCTCGGGTGCTGTCGCTGACGCTTTGGATCGGGCCACGGCGGTACTCCTTGCGGGAGGCTTAGGGGTGAGCTTGCGATCGGTGTGACTGCGACATGCACCATGTTGCGCTGCACATATCGTACGGTTGTTATACGCGATGCACCTGGAAAACGGAAGGCAGCGCGCGCGCCGTCCCGCCGCGGCGCGCCGGCATGGCTTGCGAGCACCGGTATGGCCGGACCTCCCGCGGCGCGGCGCGGCGTTGACGTCAGTCCGCGCGCGCGCGCTCGCAGAGTCCGCGTATACCGGCGATATCGCCCTGGCGGGCCAGGCGGCGGAACTGTTCCCCGAGGTCCCGGAAGGCCGCGTCGCGGGCCTGCAGCGCGCGCGCCCAATCGATCAGGTCCGAGATGGCGCCGCTGTCCAGCAGCCGTTGCACCTGGGCGAGATCGGCGCCGGACAGGCGCGGGGTCTGCACCGGCGCCGGCTCGGCGTCGTTGGCCGTTTGATTGACCGGCAGATGCAGCAGCCTGCCCAGCACATGGCGCAGTTCGACCAGGCTGATGGGCTTGAGCAGACTGGCGTCGTAGCGCGCGCCGTCCACGGCCAGCGTGTCATGGGGCGTTGCCGACACCGCGACGACCGGCAGGTCCGGCCAGCGCGCGCGGGCGGCCGCGAGCACGGCCGCGCCGTCGGCGCCTTCCATGCGGTGGTCCGTCAGGATCAGGTCGGGACGGCGCGCGTCGCTGGCCTGGATGCGCGCCACGATGCCCCGGCCATCGGATTCGCTGTCCACGTCAAAGCCCATGCTGGCCAGTTCCTCGACCAGGAATTCACGGATCTCCGGCGTGTCCTCGGCCAGCCAGAGCAGCTTGCCCGAGCCATCCAGCGTCGGCAGGACATGCGGCGCGGCGGCGATGTAATGATGCGAGATGCGGGATTCGTCCATCCTCCGGACCGGCAGCGACACGCTAACCAGCGTGCCCTGCCCCACGCCGCTCTCGACGACAATGCTGCCGTCCATGCGCTGCACCCATTGCTGGACGATGGGCAGGCCCAGCCCCACGCCCGGCTGGTTGTCCGCGGAAGCCAGCCGCTGGAAGGGTTCGAAAATGCGCTGCCGGTCCTGCGGCGCGATGCCGCAGCCCGTGTCGCGCACCGACAGCACGAGCAGCCCCGACGCCTCGCCCGCGCCGGGCTCCGTGTAGTCGGCCGTGAGCGTCAGCACGCCGCCCCGGGTGAACTTGGCGGCGTTGTCGATCAGGTTGGACAGCACCTGCCGCACACGCTTGCCATCCATGTCCAGCACGGCGGGCACCGACGCCGACACCCGCAACAGGAACTGGTTGTTCTGCCTGGCCGCGATCGGCGCGGATTCCTTGGCCACGGCGTCCAGCAGGGCATGCACATACTCGGGCGAGACGCGCAGCGCCTGGCCGCCAGCGCCCGCGGCGTAGTCGATCAGGTCATTGACCATGCCCAGCATGTGGTCGGCGCTGCGGCGGATGATCGCGCCGCGCGGCGCGTCGTCGCGCCCGCCCGCCTGGATCAGGTCCGCGAACCCGATGATCGAGGTCAGCGGCGTGCGCAGGTCATGGCTGATGCGGGCCAGGAAATCCTGGCGCACGCGGCCGGCCTCGTCGGCCTGGATGAGCGCCGCCTGCAAGGCCTGGGTGCGCTCGGTAACGGCCTGGTCCAGCCGCTTGTGTTCGCGTTCGCGCGCCTGCGTCAGTTCGCGCTCGACCGCCAGCTTGTCCTGGCGGTGCTGACGCGTGCGTCCATGCACCAGGATCGCCAGCATCAGCGAGATCGACAACA
This sequence comes from Achromobacter sp. NFACC18-2, assembly GCF_900108985.1. Lineage (NCBI taxonomy): Bacteria > Pseudomonadati > Pseudomonadota > Betaproteobacteria > Burkholderiales > Alcaligenaceae > Achromobacter > Achromobacter sp. NFACC18-2. The sequence goes on from NZ_FNYM01000011.1 coordinate 100,088, forward strand.
GATCCCAGGCCACCTCCGGCCCCCCCTCCCATCGTCCGGGCAGCAGCCCCAGGATGAAGGCCAGCCGCAGGAAGAAGCAGGCGCAGTACACCGCGAAGGACAGCAGGAAGATCCGGGCGTTTGCGTGTCCTCGCCGCCAGCCGTCGGCCATGGACACCAGCCAGACCAGCGCCCACAGCAGCATCAGTCCGATCAGCGTCTGCGAGGCGGCGCGATAGTCGCCCCATGCCGACCACGCGGTGCCCGCGAGGCCCAGGGCGATCAGGGCGCCATACACCCAGCGCCAGAGCCGCACCCGGTGCAAGTCCGCGAACCGCATCACCGTGAAGCCGAACAAGGTGGCCGCCAGCGTCCCCAGCACGCTGGGCGCGCGCAGCACCGCTTCGCCCCCGCCCGTCAGCACATAGCGATATAGCAATCCCTGGAACGCGATGCTGTAGAAAATTTCGATCAGGATGGTGGCGCCCATCAACAGGAACACCAGGTCGCGCTGCGCCACGCCCAGCACCCCCGTGTAGATCACCACCATCAACAGCGCGCCGATCAGCAGCGCCAGGACCAGGGTGCCTTGCTGCGCGGCGCCCACGAACGCGGACGGCGTCCACAAGGCGGGTTCCATGCTGATGGCCGAGCGGCTCTGCACGCGGACCAGCACCGTCATGCGCTCGCCGGGCGCGAGCAGTAGCGACACCACCGACACGGCAGACGGCACTTCGCGCTGCGCGAGCGGCTCGCGGTTGCCCGCCAGCACGACTTTGAAGGGCTGCCGCTGGCCGTCGGGAAACAGGTAGAAGCGCACGTCTTCCAGCCGGGGCACGCCCAGGGACAGCCAGCGTTCAACCAAACCGGCTGTGGGATTGCGCACGTCCAGCCTGAGCCAGAACGCCGACGCGGAAAAGCCCCGGTTCAGCCAGGCGGGCGTCACGGGCTGCCAGGGGCCGTCCAGGAGCTCGCTGGCGTCCTTGGCGCCGGTCGGGTCCTCGATGCCCTGCAGTTCACCGACTAGCGGCAATTTTCCGGTCACGGCGGTCAGGTCCACCGACGGCGGCGCGGCGCCCGCGCGCACGGGCGCCAGCAGGCACGACAGGACCAGCAGCAACAACAGGGAGAGCGGCAGCCAACCCGGCCAACCCAGGCGGCGATCAGGCATGGGGATCGAATTCCTGGCGCAGGGCCGTCGGCGGCATGCCGAAGCGCTCGCGGAAGGCGGTGGAAAAATTGCCCCGGTTGCCATAGCCCACCGCTTGCGAAATGGCCTGGATGTCCAGGCTGGTCTCGCACAGCAGGCGGCGAGCCTCGCGCATGCGCTCTTCCCGCAGAAACTCGAAGACGGTCGTTCCGGCGCAGCGCCGGAAGGCCTGGTTCAGCCGCCGCGCGTTGGTGTTCAACGCCTGGGCCAGCGCCATCAGTTCGGGCGTGTGATCCAGCCGCTCGCGCAGCAGCTTGCGGGCGGCGCGGAACAGGACGCCATCCAGCGTCGCCCCCGCCGCCGCGGCGGAAGTGCCATCTTCCGCCCCCCCCGCTGCCAAGGCGGGCGCGGGCGCAGGCGCGGACGCCACGCGCAGATGAATCAGCAGGCGCAGGCGCACTTCCTCGAAATCGAACGGCTTGGCCACGTAATCCACGGCGCCCGCCGACAGCCCCGCCACCCGTTCGCCGGGAAGGGCCGCCGCGGTCAGGAAGATGACGGGGATGCCGCGCGTGGCCTGGTCCGCCTTCAACAGCCGGCAGGCCGCCAGGCCGTCGCAGACCGGCATGGACACGTCCATCAGGATGATGTCCGGCTGCACCATTTGCGCTTTGCGGTAGCCGTCGTTGCCGTCCTCGGCGACATAGACCCGGCAGTCCTGGCTGGTCAGGAAGTCCACCAGCAGCATGCGGTCTTCGGGGCGATCCTCGACCACCAGCACGCGCAGGCCGGCGAGTTGGCCCGGCGCCATCGAAAGGAAGTCGTCGTTCATGCCGCGCATTCTTTCATGCCGCCCGACGCCCGCGTGGCGAACAGGAGACAGTACCGAGGCCGCAGCTCGAATAATTTTCCTTGCGGCAAACCTACCCTGCATTCCAGCAAACCTCGGTAATGGAATAACTGCGCACTTACGATAATGTTTGTTACAGCGCGAAACTGGATTAGTGACAGTTCGTTCCATGACTTTGTGGCTTGCACGCGACAAAGGGACGGAACACCGCATTTTTTCCAGCGTTCCCGGGCGGTTACCGCCAGAGAGCCGGCATGTTTCAGCGCTTAACAACGACGCAGAATAGTGTTTACGCACGCCTGAATCGTATGTCAAATAGCTTCTGCTAAGTCGAAATGTAACAAATCGCCGTCCGAGCTTTCATGCCCCGCCTATCCCGATTCTGTCGTCCCGCCGTCCGTTTCCTGTCCCCCATTTCCCTGCAAGTCGGTCTTGCCTCAACGGTTCTGGCGCTGGTCGCCGGCCCCGTCCAGGCGCAGAGCGTGCGTCCGCAACTGCCTTCGGCCGCCGAGCCGGGGCGCCCGCTGCCGCAACCCGTGCTGCCCGAAAGCACACCCGGCGCACCCCAGGTGACCGTGCAGCAGGGCAGCGCGTCCGAGGCGCCGGCCGGCGCCGACAAGCTGAGCTTCACGCTCACGGACATGCGCGTGGACGGGGTCACGCACTACCCTCCCGCGAAAGTGAGCGCGTTCTATCAGGATCTGGTGGGAAAGACGATCACGGTGGCCGATGCCTTCAAGGTGGCCAACGACATCGAACTGCTCTATCGCAATGACGGCTACGTGACCACGCGCGTCATCGTGCCGGAGCAGACCGTCGAGGGCGGCGTGTTCCGCATCGTGGTGGTCGAAGGCTATGTCTTCGATGTGATGTACGACGGCGACATCGGACCGGCGCAAGCCGCGGTCGAGAAGCTGGTGGCGCGCCTGCGCGGCGTGCGCCCGATCAACGTGGCCGAGGTCGAACGCCAACTGCTGCTGGCCAACGACCTGAATGGCCTGATCGTGCGCGCATCGCTGGAGGCTTCGCCCAAGGAAGTGGGCGGCTCGGTGCTGGTGGTGCGCAGTGAACGCAAGCCGGTCGACGCGGCCGTGGGCTTTGACAACCGTGGCTCGCCCTATCTGGGCTGGAGCGAAATGACCGGCCAGGTCACGCTCAATTCGTTCGGCGCGCGCGCCGACACCTTCACGCTGAGCGGCCGCCTGGGCTTTCCCTCCTATCGCAGCCAGGCCGTGGCCGGCAACTACGACATGCTGGTCACCGACAGCGGCATGACCTTCGGCCTGGCCGCCAGCTATGCCAAGAGCGAGCCCGGCCGCGACCTCGCCCCGTTGAACGTCGCCAGCGACGTGCAGGCCTACGCGGCCACCGTCACCTACCCGCTGATCCGCTCGCGCCTGGAAAACCTGCGCGCCTTCGGCACGTTCGACGTGCGCAACGTCACCACCGACATCACCGAAGCGCCCTTCACGCGTGACCGCCTGCGCGTCCTGCGCGCGGGCCTGAGCTACGACCGCACCGACAGCTGGAACGGCATCACCGCCATCCGCGGCACGGTGCATCAGGGCCTGGACGCGATGGGCGCGACGCAGCAAGGCGCCGAACTCGCCTCGCGCGCCAATGGCCGTTCGGATTTCCTGAAGTTCACCGCCGAATTGACCCGCCTGCAGCAATTCACCGAACGCCTGTCCATGGTGGCCACGTTCGCGGGCCAGTACAGCACCAGCCCGCTCCTGGCCAGCGAGGAATTCGCGCTGGGCGGCCCGAATTTCGGCCGCGCCTACGACGATGGCGAAATGTCCGCCGACAACGGCGTGGCCGGCTCGCTGGAGCTGCGTTACGCCGTGTCGACCGACCGCTTCCTGCCGCACGGCGCGCACGTCTATTCGTTCATCGATGGCGGCCGCATCTGGTCGCGCAGCGAAAGCGCGCCCCTGACCCGCTCGAACGTGTCCTCCATTGGCGCGGGCATGCGCGCCAACCTGAGCAAAACCGTATACGCCACCTTTGAAGTGGCCAAGCCCACCAGCGGGGATGTCCTGACCCAGGGCAACAAGAATCCCCGTGTGTTCTTCAGCATTTCGGCCCAGTACTAAGCAAGCGACCGACAAGAGACCGACCATGAATGGCAAACCCCGCAGCCTCGCCCAACCCGCTCGCCGCTTGCGCCTGAAAAAAGAAGCCACCCTGCCCGCGCTCAGCACGCTGGCCATGGTGATCGGCTCGCTCGCATCAAGCGGTGCGCATGCCAATCCCACCGGCGGCAACGTGGTGGGCGGCTCGGCCACCATCATCGACCGTGGCAACGGCACGCTGGACATCAAGCAGTCGACCGGCAAGGCGATCATCAACTGGAAAGACTTCAGCATCGGCGCCAACGAGACGGTCAACTTCCGCCAGCCCGGCAGCAAGAGCGTCACGCTGAACCGCGTGGTCGGCAATGACCCGTCGGCCATCTTCGGCCAGTTGAACGCCAACGGCACGGTGATGCTGGTCAACCCGAACGGCGTGGTGTTCGGCAAGGGCGCGCGGATCGACGTGGGCGGCCTGGTCGCCACCACGGCGAACATCAGCGACAAGGACTTCCTGGCCGGCAAGTACAAGTTCAACCAGGCGTCGTCCAAGACCGATGCCATGATCGTCAACGAAGGCACGATCAGCATCAAGGACAGCGGCCTGGCCGCGCTGGTCGCGCCGTCGGTGCGCAACTCGGGCGTGATTCAGGCCAAGCTGGGGCGTGTGGCCCTGGCTGGCGCCAACACCGTCACGGTCGACTTCCACGGCGACGGGCTGCTCAGCTTCGACGCCACCTCGACCATCAACGAACTGCCCAAGGATGAAAACGGCAAGCCGGTTTCGGTGCTGGTCACCAACACCGGCGAAATCCGCGCCGATGGCGGCATGGTGCTGATGACCGCGCGCACGGTCAAGGGCGTGATCGACAATGTCGTGAACACCGATGGCATCGTCACCGCCCGGTCGGTCGGCACGCAGAACGGCAAGATCGTGCTGTCCGGCGGCGACGCCGGCACGGTCAGGATCGCCGGCACGGTCGACGCCTCGGGCGTGGGCGCGGGCCAGCAAGGCGGCAAGGTCGTCGTCACGGGCGAGCATGTGGATGTCACCCGCACCGCGGCCATCGACGTCTCGGGCGCCGCCGGCGGCGGCGAGATTGCCCTGGGCAGCCTGGGCGTCGCGCCGGACGACGGTTCGGCCGCGTTCAGCGGCAAGTCGACCAGCGTCAAGGTGGCGGCGGGCGCCACGCTCAAGGCCGATGCGCTGGTCAAGGGCAACGGCGGCAGCGTCACGATGTGGTCCAACGAGGCCACGGCGTTTGCCGGCAGCCTGTCGGCGCGTGGCGGCGAACAGGGCGGCGACGGCGGCTTTGCCGAAGTCTCCAGCAAGAAGAACATCGGCCTGACCGGTTCGGTCGACATGCGCGCCCCCAAGGGCAAGACGGGCCTGTTGCTCATCGACCCGACCGACCTGCGCATCGTCGATTCCGCCAACGGCTCGGGCGCGCTGGACGGCAGCGCGGGCGACGGCGCCATCAATGGCGGCGATGCCAACGCCGCCAACAACACCGTGTCGCGCGGCCTGCTGGAAAGCCTGGCCGGCACGACGAACATCAAGCTCGAAGCCACCGGCCAGATCACGATCGCGGACATGGCCGCGATCAATCTGCAAACCGTGTCGGGCAACAGCTTCACGCTGCGTTCGACGCAGACGGGCGGCATCCGCTTCGAGAATTCGAACACCGAAATCAGCACCCAGGGCGGCGCCATCACGCTGGAAGCCCTGGGCGTGGGCAGCACGCTGGACAACATCGGCAAGCTGACCAGCCGCGGCGGCGCGATCACGCTGAACGCCACCGGCGACATCAACCTGGCCAACGTCATCGATGCCGGCAGCGGCGCGGCGCTGGTGCGCGCCAGCGCGGGCGCCATCCGCAATACCGGCGGCGCCAATCAGGTGGTGGCGGGCAACACCGTCACGCTGGACGCCAGCGGCGGCAGCATCGGCGAGGCCGGCAAGGCCGTCAACACCCAGACCGCCCGGCTGGCGCTGGCCACGGGCGGCAACCTCGCCGTGGCCAACCGCTCCGTGCTGAGCTCGCTGGACATCACCAGCCGCCACGCGCAACCCGGCGTCAACAACACGTATCAGCTTACGTCCGCCGGCGGCATGGTGTTCTCACTGACCGACACGGGCAGCTACCAGCTGAACACGGTCGCCCAGGACGGCCTGAACTTCTCGTTCACGGGCGATCGCACGATCAACGCGGGCAATATCGCGCTGGGCGCCGGCGCCCTGGCGCTCACTTCCACGGCCGGCGACATCCTGGCCCGCAACGGCTCGGACATCATCACCGCTGGCAGCATCGCGCTCAAGGCGGCCGGCAGCACCGGCAACAACGGCGCCATCGGCGCCGCCGCCCAGGCCCTGAACACGCAGACCGCCACGCTGACGGCCGCCAGCGGCGCCGGCGGCGTGTTTCTGAACAATACGGGCAGCCTGGCGCTGCGCTCGATCGACACCACCGGCTCGCTGTCCGTCTCGGCCGGCGGCCCATTGACGGTCGGCGCCATCAAGGCGGGCGCGATGGCCACGCTGACGTCGGGCCTGGGCGGCATCGTCGACGACGGCGACGACGCCACCATGATCTCCGCCAACGCGCTGACGCTGTCGGCGCAGAACGGCATCATCGGCGCCGCGTCCCGCAGCCTCAAGACCAATGCCAGCAGCGTGTCCGCCACCGCGGGCTCGGGCGGCGTCTATCTGGACAGCGCCAGCACCAACCTGACCATCACCCAGGCGCAGGCCAACAACGCCGGCATTGTGATCACCGGCGCGGGCAGCGTGTCGGCCAACAACGTCAGCTCGGGCGGCGGCGCCATCAACCTCACCGGCAACAGCATCTCCGCCGGCCAGGTCAACGCGGGCGGCGGCAACGTCACGCTCACCGCGCGGGCGGGCAGCATCACGGGGTCGTCGGCATCGCTTATCACGGGCAATGTGGTCACCCTGCTGGCCCCGACGGCCAGCAGCGCCTACACCGTGGGCACGGCGGGCACCTACCTGCGCACCGCCGCGGGCGAACTGAAAGCCACCGGCAACGCCATCTACCTCAGCCAGGCGCAGGGCTCGGTCCTGCTCGATGACCTGAAGGCCACCAACGGCATTTACGTCCTGGGCGCGGTGGACCTGACCGCCAACCGGCTGGATGCCGGCACCGGCACCCTGTTCCTCAATGCCCTGGGCGGCGACATCCTGCGCGCCAATGCGAACAGCGAACTGGCGGGCAACAGCATCAACCTGCAGGCCCAGCGGCACATCGGCACGGCCAGCGATCGCATCAAGACCGCCACGACCAGCCTGGCGCTGGCCAGCGGCGGCGACATCTACGTCGACAACCCCGGCAAGACGCTGACCTACCTGGCGGTCAGCAATACGCACGCCGACCCCGCCCGCCGCAACACCCTGCTGGTGTCCGCGCCCTTCCTCGCTTTCGACGTCAACGACGACCTGGGCACCGCGTATGAGCTCAAGCAGGTCTACAGCTCGCTGCTGAACCAGTTCGTGTTCACCGGCGACCAGAGCCTGAAACTGGGCAACATCCGCGCCGGCAGCATGGTCACGCTGACCTCCACGCAAGGCAGCATCCTGGACGATGGCATCGCGGATACGCGGGTCACCGCCAGCACGGTCACCCTTTCCGCCAATCAGGACATCGGCACGAACGCCGACTTCGTGTCGGTCAATGCGCCCTACCTGTCGCTGGCCACGCGCGGCAACCTCTACGCCACCAACATCGCCGACCTGGCCTCCCTGACCGTCAACGCGCGCCACAAGGGCGAGGACGACCACTATGTACTGGACGTGCGCGCGCCGTCGCTGCTGTTCAACGTCATCGATGATGCCAGCGGGCACACGATCCGCGAAGTGCGCGACGCCAACTGGGTGAGCTTCAACTTCACCGGCGACCGAGACATCACCGTCGGCAGCATCGATGCCGGCTACGGCGGCAGCATCACGCTGAACGCGACCGGCGCGATTCACGATGACGGTGACAAGACCACCCAGTTGCTGGCCAATTCGGTGAACCTGAATGCGGGACGCGGCATCGGCGCCGCGGGCACGGGGCACCTGGACATCCTGACCAGCTACCTGTCCGGCTCGGCCGCCGATGGCGGCTTCTACGTCCAGTTGCCCAACCCCGTCGGATCCGGCAACACCACCAGCAGCGTCACGCTGAACAACATCAGCGCGACGGAAAAGGTGGAGATCGACGCGCGCCAGGGCGACATGCTGGTATCCGGCTCGGTGCGCAGCTGGAACGACGACGTCATCCTGAACGCCGCCAACGGATCGATCCTGAGCAGCGGCTCGGGCAACGCCTACGCCGGCGGCGGCGATGTGACGCTGACGGCCGCGGGCTCGATCGGCGGCGCCTACCTGGGCAGCGTGCGTTACGTGGGCATTAGCGGCCCGGGCGCGGTCAATGTCCGCGCCAATGCGGGCGGCGACGTCTACCTGAATGGCACCTCCAGCGACATCCGGCTCGTTTCGGTGACGGCGGGCGGCCAACTGGGCTACACCCAGTCGTACGGCACCACCACGGTCGGCAGCCTGCAGGCCACCGGCGCGGCCACGCTGACCAACTACGGGGGCTCGATCCTCGACGACGGCGACGCGGCCACGAAGATCCAGGCCGGCAGCATCGCGCTGTCGGCATCCGGGGCGCTGGGCGCAACGGGCGCCGCGCTGACCCTGCAGGCGCCCGACGTCAGCCTGACCAGCACGGGCGACGTTGCCGTCGACAACCTGGCCGGCCTGACGCGCCTGGCCATCACGCGCAATGGCTCGGCCTACGGGACCTATGCGATCACCGCCCCCAACCTGTCGGCCTTCACGCTGACGGACGACGCCAGCGGCATCCATCTCAAGGACATCGCCAGCGCGACGGACCTGGATTTCGGGTTCTCCGCAAACGGCAAACACCTCCTGGTCGGCAATATCGATGCCGGCGCGGGCGGCAAAGTCACCCTGGTGTCGGGCGGCAACATCGCCAACGACGATCTGGCCAACCCCGGCGCGATCCACGCGGCGACGGTCTCGCTGACGGCGGGATCCGGCGCCATCGGCTCGTCGGCCGACGGCGGCACGCTCGCCCTGACCGGCACGTCGGCGCTGAGCCTGACCGCGGGCAGCGATATCCACGTCGACAGCGACACCGTGCTGCGCAACCTGGCGATCAACAGCCTGCGTTCGGCCGGCACGGCCAGCACCATCGAGATCGGTGGCGGCGTGGGCCAGGTCATCACCATCAGCGACGACGGCACCACGCAGTACCTGGAACAAGTCACCGGCGGATTGACGGACTTCAGTTTCACGGGCCGCAAGAACATCCAGGTCGGGACCATCGCCGCCAGCAATTCGGTCAGCCTGACCACGGCCAACGGCGGCGTCAATTCCAGCATCACCAGCGATGCCGGCGCGGGCCGCATCACGGCGGGCAGCGTCAAGCTGTCGGCCACCGGCAGCGACAGCTACACCGCGCGCGACGCCAATACCGGGGCGATCGGCAGCAGCGCCCGCGCGCTGCGCACCACGACCAGCAACCTGACGATCGCCAACAACGGCGATATCTACCTGGACAACGGGGGCCAGGCGCTCAACAGCGTCGACCTCAATCTGACGCGCCGCGACGCCTACAGCTCCACCATTTACGACACCAACACGTATGCCTTTGGCGGGCTGGGCAGCCAATCGCTGGTGATCATCGGCGGCACGACCCTGACGATCGGCGCCATCATGAGCGGCGCCGCGCTGGCCATCAACGCCGATTCGGCCATCTCGACCGCCACGATCACCGCCGGCATGACGGGTTCGGTGTCGTTGACCTCGCGCTACGCGAATAACTCGATCAACCCGACCATCATTCGCAGTTCTGGCCAGATCACCGGCAACACCGTAAGCCTGAATGCGCTGGGCACGAACGGCAGCATCAACGTCTCCACCTCCGCCGACAACCTGTCGATCAGTTCGGCAGGCAACGTGTCCGTCGCCAACGCCAAGCAACTGGCATCGCTGGACCTGAAGCTGAACCACAGCAACTCCACCGGCGCCTCCACCAACACCTACGCCATTTCCGCCACCGGCCTGGCGTTCTCGCTGACCGATACGGTCGGCCAGAACGGCCTGACGCTCAACAATATCTCCACCGCCGGCAACCTGGCGCTGTCCATCGCGTCCGACCGCACGCTGACGGTCAACCATATCGGCACCGGCGCGGGCGGCTCGGTCGCGCTCACCAGCAGCGGCAGCATCTATGGCGTCAGCACCAGCGCCGGCAGCCCCGATATCATCACGGGCGACCTGACGCTCAACATCACGGGCAATGGGTCTGTCACCGGTCTGATCAATACCTACAATCCGCTGTACACCAGCGTCGATTCGCTGTCGTCGAACGTCAACGGCAGCCTGTGGGTGTCCAACAACAAGACGCTCACGCTGCTGAACAACAGCGTCACCAGCTCGGCGCAGGTCAACGTCACCAACGGCTCGATCCTGCAAGGCGCCGGCACCCGCTTCGTGGCCCCGGCGCTGACGCTGACCGCCTCGCAATCCATCGGCGCGGCCGGCAACGCGGTGCTGACCGACACGCGTCAACTAACCACGCAGACCGGCCGCGACCTGTACCTGGACAACGCCTCGAACCTGTTCAGCCTGAACGTCACGGCCAACCACGCGGACACCGCCGTCAACAACGTGGTGCAGGTCGCGGCCCAGGGCCTGACCTTCAACGTCACGGACACCGGCGCCTACAACGTGTTCGACGTGCGCGACACCACCGGCCTGAACTTCTGGTTCACCGGCGACCGCACGCTGAACCTTGGCACCGTCGACACCGGCCCCGCGCACACCGTCAGCCTGAACGCGACGGGCGCGGGCAGCAACATTGTCAACCTGTCGCCCGCCTCGCACGTCACGGGCGATTCGGTGTCGCTGTTCGCCACCGGCCAGATCGGCGCGGGCCCGGCCGACAAGATCGAGACGACGACCGGCGACCTCTACCTGACGGCGGGCGGCGATGTCTACGTGGGCAACGACCGCGACCTGACCGGCCTGTCGCTGTACGCGACCGGCGTGGCGCCGGCCACCTACGACATCACGTCCAACAAACTGCTGTTCGACGTGGTCCACAACGGCCGCCTGCAGGTCAACGAGGTCCGTGACAACACCGGCCTGAACCTGTCGCTGTCCAGCAGCGTCGGCCAGGACATCGGCATCATCGACACGCTGCCCACCGGCACCGTCCGCCTGTCCTCGAACAACAGCATCCTGGGCAGCGCCGACGACAGCCAACGCATCACTGCCGGCCAGGTGACGATCGTCGCCCAGGGTACGGGCGGCATCGGCGCCGCGGGCCGCGAGATCAATCTGTCCGCGCCGCTAGTCAGCATCCAGAACGTCGGCGACGTCTACATCGATTCCGACACGCACATCGATTCGCTGTCGCTGTATTCGACGGGCAACGGCGCCCGCACCTACAGCATCAACTCGCCGACGCGCGATGGAGGCAACATCGGCTTTACCGCCACCGACGGCGGCAGCGCCAGCGCGGCCGGCCTGGTGCTGGGCGACATCACGGACGCGGGCGGCCTGAACCTGTCCGTCACCAGCGACCGCACCATCACGGTCGGCACGATCGACGTCGGCTACGACAACGTGTCGCTGACCTCGCGCTATGGCTCCCTGCTGGGCGACGGCGACGGCGACACCAAGATCGACGCCGCCTCGCTGACCCTCAACGCCAACAATGCGATCGGCGCCACGGGCGCCGGCAACGCCATCGACACCCGCGTCAGCACGCTGACCGGCCGCGCCGCCAATGGCGGGGCGTTCATCACCGTGGAAGGCAATACCAGCCTGCCCAGCCTGACCTCGACGGGCGCCAGCTCGGTCAGCAACACTGTCGGCGATATCGAACTGGGCACCGTCAACACCAACGGCAACGCGTTCTCGGTCAACAACACCGGCGGCTCCATCCTGAGCGGCACGATCAACAACGCCACCACCGTCGATCTGACGGCGAACGGCTCGATCGGCAACAAGAGCGCCATCCGGACCACCAACCTGACCGGCGGCACGACCATCGTCACCCTGAGCGCCCGCAAGACGGACACGGCGGACGGCAGCATCGCGCTGACCGAAACCTACGGCCTGCAGGTCGCGTCGGCGACCGCCGACGGCAACATCACGCTGACCAACGACACCGCCGGCGCGGGCCGCGACCTGGTCGTGGGCACCATCGCCACCACCGATGGCGCCGTCTCGCTGACGACCAACCGCGGCAACATCGTCGGCGCGGACAACAGCAACCTGATCATGGCCGATAGCGTCACCCTGACGGCCAACTACGGCACGAACCGCTCCATCGGGTCGTCGCAGTCGAACCGCCTGCACCTGGATACGCCGTCCCTGACGCTGGCCACGCCCGGCAGCATCTACGTCGACAACCTGGCCGACCTGACCGACCTGACCATCAACCGGGCCAACGGACAGGGCAGCAACCTGGGCAGCGCCGGCTTCCTGGCCATCGACGCCCAGAACCTGACGTTCAGCGGCGCCGACACCGGCAACACGACCCAGCTGACCACCGTTCGCGACACCACGGGCCTGAACTTCACGTACCAGGCGATTGGCGCGATCAACCTGAACGAGATCGACGTCACGCAGAACGGATCGGTCAACCTGTCGACCAATCCGTACTACTACACCGGCGGCGCGATCCAGGGCATCAATTCGACCTCGAAGATCACGGCCGGCGACCTGACGCTGTCCACCGCGTCGGGCAACACCAGCAACGCCATCGGCTCGGCCGGCAACGCCCTGAACACCCAGGTCAACAACATCACGGCCAATGCCTCCGGCGGCATCTTCCTCAAGCAGACCGGCTCGATCAACCTGGGCAACCTGAGCGCTGGCGAAGACCTGTCGGTCACGACGACCAGCGGCGACATCCTGGTCGGATCCGTCAGCTATGGCACCAACCGTACGCTGACGCTCAACGCCCAGACCGGCAGCATCCTGGCGGGCGGCGGCGCCATCTCCGGGTCGGGCACGGGCGCCATCACGCTGACCGCGCGCGACGGCATCGGCACGCGCGACGCGGCGATCCAGATCGCCGCGCCGAACAACCCTGTGTCGGCCACCGTCACCGGCGACGGCTCGCTGTATTTGAACAGCACCTCCAACCTGCTGGGCGGCCTGACGACCTCGGTCGCCAACGGTGAAACCCGCGTCACGTCTTCGGGCAACGTGGTGGTGACCAGCATGACGTCGGCCACCGACGCCGCCGGCAACGGCATTTCGGTGAACACCACGTCGGGCAACATCACGGTCAAGAACGTGCAGGCGGGCGCCACGCAGGGCCAGATCACGCTGAGCGCGGAGAACGGCTCCATCCTGGCCGACGCGGCCGGCGCCAACATCCAGGCTTATGGCGTCGCGCTCAATGGCCGCTACGGCATCGGCGCGAACACCGCGCAGGGCCGCATCAACGCCACCGGCCAGCGCGTGGAAGCCACCACCGATGGCGCCATGTACCTGGCGGCGGACAACAATGCCGTCTACTCGTACCTGTCGGGCAACGTCATCGACATCGCCGCGGCCGGCAATCTGCAGATCGCGAACGCCATCGCCGCCAACGGCAACGGCACGATCAAGATCGTGGGCAACGGCGCCAACAGCCAGTTGGTGGCCGGCAATATCGACGCGGGCGCGGGCACCGTCAACATCGACTACAGCAAGGCAGGCAGCACCATCGTCGACGACCGCGAGGAATCCACGCGCATCATCGGCAATTCGGTCGCGCTGAAGGCAGGCGCGGGCATCGGCGGCGCCGAAGGCTCGGCCGACAACCTGCAGACGACCGCCGCCTCCTTGACGGCCGAAGTCACCGGCAACGGCTCGATCTACCTGGACGACAACCGCGCGGCCGGCACCACGCTCGCGTCGGTCGTCACGCAGAACGGCGCCATCGGCATCACCACCGCCGGCCCCACGCTGGTCACCAGCGCCATCAGCAAGACCAACTCGACCGACAATGACATCTCGATCGCCACGTCCAATGGCGACCTGTCCATCAACACGATCGACGCCAAGACGTCGGGCGACGTCACCCTGAACGCGGCCGGCTCCATCCTGGGCGCGCTGGCGGGCAACCTGGTCTTCGGCAACAGCCTGACGGCCACGGCGGGCGGCAGCATCGGCTCGGCCACCGACCTGGCCACCGGCGTGGGCGGTATCGCCCTGCGCACCAACGTCGCGTCGCTGGGCGACCTGTCGACCGGCGCCGATGGCGCGGTCATCGTGCTGAACAACGTCGGCGCGCGCGCCCTGACGCTGGCGGGAGACGTGGACCAGGCGGGCGACAACAGCTCGGTCTACATCCGTTCGGCCGGCGACCTGGATGCCCGTTCGGGCCTGGCCGGCACCGCCGACAACCTGCTGCTGTCCTCCGGCGGCACCCTGACCGTCGCCGGCGCCGGCGTGCAGGCCCAGGACACCGTCACGCTGACGGGCGCGACCGACGTGGTCGCCGCGAGCGGCACGCCGCGCACCATCGCCATGCAGGGCGACACGGTGAACTTCACCAGCGGCGCCGCGGGCGGCGACACGACGTTGACGACGCAAGCCGCCAACGCCAACGTCAGCCTGACCGGCACCACGACCGCCGCCGACCTGACGCTGAACAACACCGGCGCGCTGACGGCCACGCTGAACGCGGCCAACGGCGACATCACGGCGACCGCCACCGATACGCTGAACGCATCCGCCTCGGTCAGCGGCAGCAACCGCACCATCGACCTGACCGCGCAGCACGGCGATCTGGCGTTCGGCGCCATCGACGCCGGCGCGGCCAACGGCACGATCATCCTGAACGCCGCCGCCGGTTCGCTGGTGGGCGACGGCCTGGACCTGACGGCCAACGGCCTTGCACTGACCAGCCTGAACGGCATTGGGGACAAGAACGCCGCCTTCGCCACGTCGGCGCGCGAACTCGACGCCGAGGTGCTGGGCGCGGGCGACATCGTGGTGGACGGCGCCGGTGCGCTGACGCTCGGCCGCATCGCGACCGCCGACGGCGATATCCAGATCGCCGCCACGGGCGATCTGACCAGCGCGGTCGGCCTGTCGGCCGGCCACGGCGGCGATGTCTTGCTGGCCTCTTCCAACGGCAACGTCTCGGTCAGCCACGCCATCGCCGCCGGTGATGTCAACGACCTCACCGTGAATGGCGCGCAGATCGCCATGACGGCCGGGGCCGTCACGGCCGGCGCGCAGTCCTACACCGGCAACGTCACCCTCAACGGCGACCTGACGGGCACGGCCATCGACATCGCGGGCAACGCCACGCTGGCCGGCGGCACGCGCACGCTGACCGCCACCGGCGCCAACGGCAACGTCGGCATCTCGGGCACCCTGAACGGCAGCGGCCTGGACGCCGCGATCGTCGCCCAAGACGGCGACGTCACGCTGGGCGGCAACGCGCTCAGCCTGGCCAGCCTGACCATCGACGCCGCCCGCATCGACCTGCAAGGCGTCGACACGGTCGGCTCCCAGCAATACAACGGCGACACCACGCTGCGCGGCGTGTACTCGGCGGCCAATGGCGCCTTCGGCGTCGATGGCGCCACCCAACTGGGCAGCGCGGTCTTTGTGCTCAACGGCGACGTCACGTTCACCGGCGAGGTATCGGGCGCCAATGCGCTGACCGTCATCACCGCCGGCGTCACGACCTACGGCGGTGCGGTCGACATCGCCTCGCTGAACCACGTGGGCACGGGGCGGGTCGCCATCAATGGCGGCAGCGTCACCACGACGGGCACGCAAAATTACGCCGCCCGTGTCGAACTGGGTGACGACACGACGCTGTCCGGCAGCACGGTCACGCTGCGCGACGGGGTGGATGGCGCGCATGCGCTGCAGATCGACGGCACGGCATCGCTGGCGGGCGCCATCGGCGCCAACACCCGGTTGGCCAGCCTGACCGTGACCGGTCCGGTCACGCTGAACACCAGCAGCATCGCCACCACCGGCGACCAGCACTACGGCGACGCGGTCACGATGGCCCGCAACCAATCCCTGTCCACCACCACGGGCGACGTCACGTTCGACGGCACGCTGGACGGCGCCTACGACGTGGCCATCGTCTCGACGGCAGGCGGCGACGTCACCCTGGGCGGCGTGGGCAACGCCGGGCTGCGCCTGGGCAACCTGACGGTCGACACCGCCGGCGCGACCACCTTCAACGGCGCGGTGTACGCCGCGTCGGCGCAGACCGACGCCCCCGGCACGGTCGCCATCAATGGCGGCCTGGTCGACACCACCGGCATCCAGACGTTCCGCGAACGGGTCGTGCTGGGCGCCGACACGGTGCTCAAGGGCAGTTCCGTCAACCTGCTGGGCGGCGGCGACGGCCCGCACGGCCTGACGATCGACGGCGACGCCGTGCTGAAGGGCGCGTTCGGCGCGCAGGACGCGCTGGCCAGCCTGACGGTCAATGGCCCGGCCAGCCTGGACGGCAGCATCGGCACCACCGGCGAGCAGTCGTACAACGGCGCGGTCGTCCTGGACGGCGATGTGGCGCTGGCCACGCAGGGCGGCAGCGTCGCGTTCAACGACACGGTCGCCAGCAGCCAGGGCGATGCCCACGGCTTGGCCGTGACCGCCGGCGCGGGCAATGTCACCTTCACGGACACGGTCGGCGACGCCGCCGGCGGCCGCCTGGGCGACATCACCATCGCCAGCAGCGGCGCCACCACGCTGGACGCCCCCGTATACGCGGCATCGGTCACGACGGACGCCGGCGGCACGCTGTTCATCAACGGCGGCCTGGTTGACACGACCGGCGCCCAGTCGTACGGCGAGCGGGTCGTGCTGGGCGGCGACACCGTGCTCACGGGCACCACCGTCAGCCTGCTGGGCGGCGGCGACGGCCCGCATGACCTGACCATCGACGGCGACGCCGTGCTCAAGGGCGCGTTCGGCGCCCAGGACGCGCTGGCCAGCCTGACCGTGACCGGCGCGTCCACCTTGGGCGAGGGCAGCCTCGCCACCACGGGCGACCAGTCGTACACCGGCACGGTCACCCTGGACGGCGACATGACGGTGGCCAGCCGTGACGGCGACATCCGCTTCAATGACGCGGTGGACGGCGCCCACGACCTGACGGTCTCCACCGGCACGGGCGAGGTCGCCTTTGCCGGTCCGGTCGGCCAGGACGAGCGCCTGGGCAACCTGACGATCAACGCCGCGGGCGACACCGTCCTGGACGGTCCGGTCCGCGCCGCCACGCTGCAGACCAGCGGCAACGGCGACCTGCTGATCAACGGCGGTTCGGTCGACACCACCGGCGCGCAGCAATACGGCCAGCACGTGATCCTCTCGGGCGTGGACACCACGCTCACCGGCACGACCGTGCAGCTCAAGGCGGGCGTGGATGGCACCGAGCCGGGGCAGCAGGGCCTGATCATCGCCGGCAACGCGGATATCCAGGGCGACGTCGGGGCCACCACGCCGCTGCGCGGCCTGGCCATCCAGGGCGCCACCACGATGGGTCCGGGCAAGGTCGTCACCACGGGCGACCAGGTCTACACCGGCGCGGTGACGCTGACCGGCGACCGCGAGCTGACCAGCAGCACCGGCTCGGTCGTGCTGGGCAGCACGCTGGACGGCGGCAATGGCAACAACCTGGCCATCGACGCCGGCAAGAACGTGCAGGTGGCGGGCGACGCCACCGGCCTGGGCTCGCTGACCCTGCGCGCCGTCGACACGATCGTGTTCAACGGCGACGTCACCGCCTACCGCGTGCAGCAACTGGAAGCCAGCACCGCCAGCTACAACGGCGCGGTGCGCGCCACGGGCCCGGACGGCATCGACATCTCGGGCGGCAGCGTGTCGTTCGGCAATGACGTCACCGCCGACACCGGCGCGATCCGCATCGCCAACACGGATCCGGCCGGCACCACCGGCTTTGCCGCCGGTTCGACGGTCCGGGCGGCCACCGGCTTCACCCAGACCGGCGGCGCCGGCCTGACCCTGCCCGCGCAACTGCTGGTCGCCCAAGGCCCCATCAGCCTGGGCGCACCGGCCAGGCTGCAAGGCGCGGCCGCCACCATCAGCACCATCGGGGACATCACCGCGGTCGGCCTGACCGGTCCGCAAACCGCGCTGACGCTGGCCGCCGGCCCGCTGGGCGCGATCCGCATCGGCCTGAACGACGCCGACCCGAGCCACAAGCTGGACGTGGCCGACCTCATCGTTCCCACCGCCGGTTCGGCCGACGTGTGGGGCACGGTCGGCGGCAAGACGGGCGCCCTGGGGGCCGCCTCGATCAAGAGCTCGCTGGCCGGCTCGCCGTTCTACCTGAACGGCTTCACGTGGGGCCCGACGGGCGCGATCAACCGGCTGGCCGCCATCACGGCGCCGAGCATGGTCATCCCGACCACGCCGACCGCCGACTCGCTGTTCCGTGGTACGGTCCCACCGGACGGTTTCGGCCCCGACGCCCTGGGCGCGTACGCCGATCCGCAGGTGCTGAAGGTGGCTGACGCCAGCGTCAACTGGCTGTTGCCCTCCGGCGTCAACGCCCTGCTGACCGTACCGGCCGGCAACAACCCGGTGCTGCAAGGCGCCGGCGACAACCCGCAACAACCCGCCGCCGAAGGCAACCCGCCTTCCGACGACGAGCGTCGCAACGACGACGCGCAAACCCGCACTCTTTGATTCGACACCATGACTACGCAGACTTCGCTTCCCCTGTTCTACGAGCAACCCCGTCCCCTGGCTGCCGGCGTGCACGCCAACCTGTCGCTGGCCGGCAACACGGGCTTTGGCTATGCCGCCCGCACCAACGCCGTGCCGCTGGTCGCCACCGAACTGCCGACCGCCTGCCGCCACTTCCCCATCGTCTTCACGGACGGGGATCAGCCCACGCCCGTCGCGGTGCTGGGCGTGCGCGGCCAGGAAAACCTGTTCGTCGACGCAGACGGCCAATGGCGCGCCGGCACCTACATTCCGGCCTACGTGCGCCGCTATCCCTTCATCTTCATGGAGAACGAAGACCGCAGCCAGTTCACGCTGTGCGTGGACGAGAAGGCGGCGTCGGTCGTCGAAGGCCGCGACAATCCGTTCTTCGACGAGGCCGGCGAGCCCACCGACCTGGCACGCAGCGCCCTGGAATTCTGCCGCGACTACCAGAACCAGCACGCCTACACGATGAAGTTCGCGGAAGCGCTGGCCGCTGCCGACCTGCTGATCGAAAACCGCGCCGACATCACCCTGCCCGATGGCCAGCGCCTGGCCATGTCCGGCTTCAAGGTGATCGACGAGGCCAAGTTCAACAAGCTGTCGGACGAAGAGTTCCTGCGCTGGCGCGCCAACGGCTGGCTGCCGCTGGTCTATTGC
Organism: Achromobacter sp. NFACC18-2; assembly: GCF_900108985.1. Lineage (NCBI taxonomy): Bacteria > Pseudomonadati > Pseudomonadota > Betaproteobacteria > Burkholderiales > Alcaligenaceae > Achromobacter > Achromobacter sp. NFACC18-2. The sequence continues at coordinate 119,545 of NZ_FNYM01000011.1, forward strand.
CACCTGCTGTCGATCAATACCTGGCCCGCCCTGATCAACCAGGTGGCGCCTGCCGCCGGCGTCGAGACCGCCTCGACCGACGCGTAAGTCCCGGCAGCGCGCCGGCAACTTGCCCCTCCCGCGGGTCCGGCCCGGCCCGCGGCGATGAATACGCCCGAAAGCAGAAAATGGGGGCGCACCCTAAGTCGACATATAGGCGCCAACCCAGGCGTTTTTTGCGGCTTTGGAATTTTCAGCTATCCGTAAGATCGTTTACGCGCGTGGCAACAGGCAAGCTTGCCCAGCATGAAGGGCAAGCGCATTCCCCGCATCCCCGTCCCAGCAGACTCAGAACCATTGACGGCGGCTGCGGCCCCTCGGGCGGCGCCCTGTTGCGCCGATGCCCGCCACGTGCCGCCTTGCCCGAATCACCTCCCTTCGTGCGCGCCATGGCTTTTTCAGGACTTGCGCCATTCCGCCGTAGCCCTTGTCACTACTGAAAAAAGCCAAATGCCTCACAACAAACTCAAAAAACGGGCGATTGTCCTCGCCTTGCAAACGCTAGGCCTGGCCGGTTCCGGCATGCTGACCCTGGCCGCCTCGCCGGCGATGGCCCAAAGCATCACCTGGAACGGCTCGCAGAGCAGCGATTGGCAAGACCCGCTGAACTGGTCGTCGGCGACGCTGCCGGGCTCGACCGGCAATCTGTTCATCAACAGCATGACGGCCAACGCACCGGTCATCGAACACAGCAGCGCCCAGGCGGGCGTCATCTTCCTTGGCGCGATCGGCGGGCCCTCGCTCACCGTGCGAAACGCCGGCGTGCTGGTCAGCAACAGCGCCATCATCAGCAACCCCACGAATGGCTACACGGCGGGCACGTCCGAACTGCAATCCGGCTCGGCCACCATCGACGGCATCGGCTCCCAGTGGACCGCGGAGTCCTTCAACGTCGGCTTTTACGGCACGGGTACGCTGAACGTGACGGGGGGCGGCAAGGCCATCGCCACCACGACCGTCTCGCTGGGCTCGCACGTCGGCTCCCTGGGCACCCTGAACATTTCGGGCGCCGGCAGCACGTTGCAGTCCGGGCAGCTCACCGTCAGCGACAACGGCACCAGCGTCGTCACGATCTCCGATCACGGCACGGCGCAAGCGAGCGGCCTGCTGGCGGGCAATAGCGCAGGCTCGACGGGCACGGTCAACATCATCGGCGCCGGCGCGTCGCTGACGACCAGTGGCGGCATGACGATCGGCTCGCGCGGCACGGGCACGGTGGACATCAAGGGCGGCGCCACTGCCAGCTCCGGCGCTCGAACTTATGTGGGCATGTACTCGGGCGGCGTCGGCAAGCTCCTGGTTTCCGGCGCCGGCAGCCAGTTTTCATCGTTGAACGACTACATTGCCGTGGGCCTGAGTACGGGCGCCAAGGGCGAGCTGACCGTGACGGACGGCGCGCTGGTCGATGCCTTTCAGGTGGTGGCCGGGTTCAACGCATCGGGCGAAGGCACCATCGTCGCGGACGGCCCGCAGACTCGGATCAAGACGTCCAGCGTCTTCCTCATCGGCTTCTATGGCGATGGCACGGCCACCCTGTCCAACGGCGCCACTTTCGAAACCGCCAATCGCCTGCGCATCGCCGATGTGGCGGGATCGACCGGCACCCTGAATATCGGCGCCGCCGCGGGCGACGCCGCCACGGCGCCGGGTGACGTGCAGGCAGCACTTGGCGTGCGCTTTGGCAACGGGACCGGCAAGCTGGTCTTCAACCATACCGGCACGGACTACGTCTTCGCGCCGGCCATCAGTTCCTTGTCGCCCGGCATGGGCGCGATCGACCTGGTGGCGGGATCGACCACCTTCACGGGCGATTCCAGCGGTTTCAGCGGTCAGACCCAGGTGCTGGGCGGCGCCCTGACGGTGGATGGCGCCCTGGGCGGCACCCTGAACATCGCCAGCGGCGCATCGCTGCACGGCACGGGCCAAGTCGGCACGACCACGCTGCAAAGCGGCGCCACGCTGGCGCCCGGCCAGGCCGGCGGCACCCTGAACGTGGCGGGCGACCTGACGTTCTCGCCGGGTTCGGTCTACCAGGTGGCGGCCGATTCGCAGTCGTCGGCAAGCAGCCGCGTGGTGGTCAGCGGCACGGCCAACCTGGCCGGATCGGCGGTCCATGTCGGGCCGGACGGCGGGTTCCAGACCCGGCGCGAGTACACCATTCTCAGCGCGGGCACGGTCAATGGGCAGTTCGACACCGTGTCCTCCAACTACGCCTTCCTGGACCCGGCCTTGCGCTACGACGGCCAGAACGTCGTGATGCAGCTTGGCCGCAAGGAAGTGCCGGTGGATCCCGGCACGCCCGTAGATCCCGGCACGCCGGGCACGCCAAGCATCCCGGGAACGCCGAGCACGCCCGGCACCCCCAGCACCCCGGAAACCCCGACCCGTCCCATCGCCTTTGCCGACGCGGCGCAAAGCGCCAACCAGCGCGCCGTGGCCAACGCCCTGGACAGCCTGCCCGAGGGCAATCCGCTGCACGACTACATCCTGACGCTGCCCGAGGGCGCCCCGGCCGCGGCCTTCAACAGCCTGTCCGGCGAAGCGCATGCCAGCGTCACTTCCAGCCTGACGGGTCTGAACACCACGGTGCGCGCCGTGCCCCTCGCCTACCTGCGCGCCAATCTGGGCGCGGGCATGCGCGCGGGCGCGCCGACCGCGCAAGCCGGCGGCACGCCGTCCGCGTCCGCCCTGCCGTCCTCCAATGCGCAGCCCGCCTGGGCCGAAGTCATCGGCAACTGGCAGACCTGGAAGGGCAACGGCGATTCCGCGCAAGTGCGCCAGAAGACCGGCGGCGTCTTCGCCGGCGTCGACCACGCCTTGGGCGGCGGCTGGCGACTGGGCGGCGCGCTGGGCTTTACCGACAGCAACATCCGCGTGGACGACCGGTCCTCCAAGGCGGACGTTGCTGGCTACAGCGCGGCGTTGTTCGGCGGCAAGGTGTTCGACGCCGGCCCCGGCAAGCTGAACCTGATGGCCGGCGCGGCCTACACCTGGCACGACATCTCCACCGAGCGCTACGCCAGCGTCTCCGGCGTGTCCCAGACGCTGACCGCCGACTATGGCGCCAGCACCACCCAGTTGTTCGGCGAACTCGGCTACGCCCTGCCGGTGTCCGAGCGGTTCAGTGTCGAACCCTTCGCCGGCCTGGCCTGGAGCGATTCGCGCACCCGCAGCTTCTCGGAATCCGGCGGATCGGCCGCCTTGCGCGGCCAGAGCGACAGCAATACGCAAACCACGTCCACGCTGGGCCTGCGCGGGTTGATGAACTTCACGGTGGGCCAAACCGAAGGACGCCTGCAGGCGACCCTGGGCTGGCGGCATGCCTTCGGCGATGTGCAGCCCCAGACCGTCATGTCCTTCGATGGCGGCCAGGCCTTCACCGTGGCGGGCGCACCCGTCGCGCGCGACTCGGCCCTGGCCGAGCTTGGCGTCGAAGCCGCGATCACGCGCAACGCAACCATCGGCCTGACCTACAGCGGCCAGTTCGGCGGCGGCAACCGTGAAAACGCCGGTTCGCTCCACATGACCTGGCGGTACTAAGGCGCAAGGTCAGTCGCGGACAGATGCCCGGTCCGGCGCCCGCAGGGGCAGACCGGGCATCTGTTAAAGTCGCCCACAGGCTGCGGCCGCGCGCCGCTTGACGCCCCCAGTCCAGGCAGGTCTCCCCTCCCCCTTCTTCTGCCGGAACCCGCCAAGACATGAATCGAATCCTCGCCGCATCCCAGGCATCCTCACCAGGCGGTCCGTGCCAGGGCTGCAAATCCGGTCAGGACGGCGCCATCGACATGGCGTTTGCCTTCCAGCCCATCGTCGACCTCACCACCGGACAGCCCTATGCGTACGAAGCCCTCGTGCGCGGACCCGACGGCCAGCCTGCCGCCTCCGTGCTGTCCCAAGTGGACGACGCCAATCGCTATCAATTCGACCAGCGATGCCGCACGACGGCGATCGAACTTGCCGCAAGCATGGGAATGGACCGATACCTGTCCATCAATTTCATGCCGAACGCGGTCTACCAGCCCGCCGCCTGTATCCGCACGACATTCGAGGCCGCCGAGCGAACCGGCTTTCCGCCCGATCGAATCATTTTTGAAACGGTCGAGGGCGAGAGCATCGTCGACCGCGCACACCTGTTGTCGATCTTCCGCGCCTACAAGTCGTATGGATTTCAGACGGCCATCGACGATTTTGGCGCGGGCTACTCGGGCCTCACGCTCCTGGCCGACTTCCAACCAGACCTGATCAAGCTGGATATGGCGCTGGTGCGCGGCATCGATGCCGATGTTCCCCGCCAACGCATCGTTGCAGGCGTGCAGGCCATCTGCACCGACCTGGGCATCCGCGTCGTTGCCGAAGGGATCGAAACCGTGGGCGAGCGCGACTTCCTGGCCGCGCAAGGCATCACGCTCATGCAAGGGTATCTCTTCGCCAAGCCGGCGTTCAAGGCGATGCCGCCCGTTTGCAATGTCGCCTGATTGGCTTGACAACTCCGAGGACGGAGCGCGCACCACCCGACCGGTAATCGTGACAACGCGTTCTATGCGGCCATGCGCCGCGCCCCCTATCGCGGCGTTCGTTTCACCGGGATAGCCCCGGCCGCTCATCCCGAGGCGATTCGCCGGGACCGCCGGTGATCTAGCCCAACCCCGCCAGCAGCGCCTGTGTCGGCCGCGACGCCTTCCCGGTTTCCGAGCACACCAGGCCGAACTCGCGGTGGACGGCTGGCGTCAGCGACATCACGCGCAGGCCGCGCTGTTCGACGGGCAAGGTCGATTCGGGCACCAGCGCCACCCCCATGCCTTCCCGCACCAGCACACAGGCGCTGGCCCAATCACGGACCGTCACCCGCACGTCCGACAGGTGCAGGCCCGCTTGCGTCATCAGGCTTTGCCCGTTCACCGCGCATCCGCCCGTGGCAAGGATGAAGGGCTGCGCGGCCAGTTCTTCCAAGGTGACGCCGCGCTCGCTGGCGCGGCGACCCAGCGGATGACTGATCGGCAGCACCGCGACCCAGGCGTCTCGCCCCAATATCGCCGCAGCGCGGCCGGGCGCCGGGTTCAGCACCACACCCAATTCCACGGTTCCCGCCGCCAGCCAGTCTTCCACTTCTTCATCCGTGCCTTCCAATGCCACCAGCTCGATGCCGGGATGGCGGCGCTGAAAAGTGCGCAGCAGACCGGGCAGCAGCGTCGACATCACCGAGGGAAAGCTCGCCAGCCGGATGCGCCCGCCGTTGAGGCCGCGGCTGTCATCGGCCAGGACACGGATCGCGTCCAGACTCGCCAGCATCGCCCGCGCGTGCGCGATGACCTGCTCGCCCAAGGCTGTCACGCCGATGTGCCGCCGCTCGCGGACGAACACCTGGAATCCCAGCGCCGCTTCCAACTGCGCGATGGCCTGGCTGGCCCCCGATTGGGTAATGCCCACGCGCTCGGCGGCGCGCGAAATATTGCCCGCGTCCGCCACGGCCGCCAGCAGGCGCCAGTGCAGGAGGTTCATCATGGTTATCAGTAGCCCAGCTAATGCTCAAGAAATTGAGCATTAATTTTACGGCCTCACCCTGGACAAGCAGACTGCCACGCAGCACCCGGCAACACGCGGCGCACAGGTTTTCAACTTTTCCTGGAGTCTTGATGAAGCTGTATTACGCCCCTCACACCTGCTCGCTGTCGCCGCATATCGTGCTGCGCGAACTCGGCCTGCCGTTCGATCTGGTCAAGGTGGACAACAAAACCAAGCAGACCGCCGACGGCCGCGACTTCCGCGCCATCAATCCCAAGGGCTATGTGGCCGCATTGGAACTGGACAATGGCCACGTCCTGACCGAAGGCCCGGCCATCCTGCAATACCTGGCCGACCTCAAGCCTGAAAGCCGGCTGGCGCCCGCTGCGGGCACATGGGAACGCGTACGGCTGCAAGAGTGGCTGAACTTCGTCAGCGGCGAAATCCACGCGGGTTCGGCGCCGCTGTTCAACGCGGCGCTGCCCGAAGAAGCCAAGGCGATCTTCCGCGAGAAACTGTTCAAGCGGTTCGACTTCCTGCAAGACACTTTGACCCGCCAGGATCATCTGACGGGCGCAGCATTCAGCGTGGTCGATGCCTACCTGTACACCGTGCTGGGCTGGTGCAAGTTCTTCGCTATCGACCTCGGCCGCTGGCCCGCGCTGCCGGCGTATGTGAAGCGCATCGGCGCGCGGCCCGCCGTGCAGGCGGCCTTGCGCGCCGAAGCCGGGCAATAACGGCACCCCGTTCCCCTTGCCCGCCATCCGGCCATGGTCCCATGCCGGTCATAGCGGCGCCGCCCGCAACCCGGGTTCTACGCCTCCACCGGGGGCGCCGCCTCCGCTTCAGCGGATTGCTTCTGGACACGCACCGCATTCGCGCCCGAATCGTAGGTAACCGTTACCTTGTCGCCGTCGCGCACGTCGCCTCGTAGCAGCGCATCGGCGATTTGAGATTCCACCTCCGCCCGAATCTTGCGCTTGAGCATCCGAGCACCGAATTCCGGGTCATAGCCGACCTCCGCCAGATAATCCCGCAGCGAATCATCGAACGACAACTCAATACTCTGCCCGGCCGCGGTGCGCTGCACGCGCGCGAGTTGCAGGTCGACGATACTGCGAATCTGCGCCTTGCCCAGAGCATGGAACACCACCACTTCGTCCACGCGGTTCAGAAACTCGGGCCTGAAATGATGCCGCAGAACCTCCATCAGACGATCGCGCAGCGCGGGGTACTCGAGCTGCTTCTTGTCGGCACGCATGTTGTCCTGGATCATCTGCGACCCGATATTGCTTGTCGCGATGATGATCGTGTTCGTGAAATCCACGAGACGTCCTTTTCCGTCGGTAAGACGGCCTTCGTCGAAGAGCTGCAACAGGATGTTGTGCACCTCCGAATGCGCCTTCTCGATCTCGTCGAGCAGCACCACGCAATAGGGACGGCGCCGCACCCGCTCCGTCAACTGACCGCCTTCCTCATAACCGACATAGCCCGGAGGCGACCCCACCAACCGCGCCACGTTATGCCGCTCGGAATACTCGCTCATGTCGATGCGAACCAGCGCGTTCTCGTCGCCGAACACGGAAGCAGCCAGGGCCTTGGCGAGTTCGGTCTTGCCCACGCCAGTGGGTCCAAGAAACAGGAAACTCGCAGTCGGCTTGCCACCTTCGGTGAGACCGGCACGTGAGAGCCGGACGGCCTTCGCAACGGCGCTGACCGCCTCGTCCTGACCGACCACACGCTCCCTTAGATGATCTTCGAGACGCAGCAGCTTCTCCCGGTCTTCTGCGGTAAGTTCGGATACCGGCACGCCGGTCAGCGATGCCACGACCTGCGCAATATCCTCTCCCGTGACCTTTTGCGAACTGGTGCCGCGCTCTTTCTTCCACGCCTCTGTCGCATCTTTGAGGCGCTCCTGATCGTTGACAAGTTTCTCTTCCAGTTCCTTCGCCTTGTCAAACTGCTTGGTGGCGCTTGCCGCATCCTGCTCCTGGCGTGTGCGGCGGATGCTTGCCTCCATGTCGTGCAATTGCTTCGGCCGGGAATTCGATGCAATGCGCACCCGAGCGGCCGCCTGATCGAGCAGGTCGATAGCCTTGTCCGGCAGGAATCGCGCGGCGATATACCGGTCCGACAGCTTCGCCGCCGCCGCGATGGCCTCCTCGGTGATCTTCACTTTATGATGTGCTTCAAGGCGGTCGCGCAGCCCGCGCAGGATTTCGATGGTTTCCGCGACGCTCGGCTCCGGTACGTTCACCGGCTGGAAGCGGCGCTCGAGGGCGGAGTCCTTCTCGATGTACTTTTGGTATTCGTTGAGCGTCGTGGCGCCCACAAGATGCAGTTCGCCGCGCGCGAGCGCCGGCTTGAACACGTTGCCGATGTCCAGCCCCCCTTCGCCGCCGCCCTGCCCCGCACCCACGATCGTGTGCAGTTCATCGATGAAGACGATCAGCCGGTCCTGGTTCTCGACGATCTCATCGAGCACCTGCTTTACGCGCTCTTCAAACTCGCCACGGTACTTTGCCCCCGCCACGACGCTGTTGATGTTCAACTCAACGACGCGCTTGCCGCGCAGCACTTCCGGGACCTGATCCTGCACGATACGCTGCGCAAGTCCTTCCACGATCGCAGTTTTCCCGACGCCCGGTTCACCGATCAGCACCGGGTTATTCTTGCGCCGGCGTGCCAGGACCTCGATAGTGGTTTCGATTTCCTTGTCGCGGCCGATCACCGGATCGAGCTTGCCGCGCCGTGCGAGATCGCTGAGATCGCGTGCGTACTTGTCGAGCGTCGGCGTGGTGGATCGCCCTTCGACGTTGCCTTCCTCGGCGCCCTTGCCGACCACCTTGACCGTCTTCTGCCGGAGCGCATGCGACGTTAGCCCGTACTTGCGCAGCAATTCGCCGGCGAAGCCGTCTTCTTCTTCGACGAGTCCGATCAGGACATGCTCCGGCCCGACATAACTGTGGCCGAGTTCCCGCGATGCCGTGAGTGCGTGCTCTAGCGCACTCTTTGCGCGCGGCGATACGCCGATGCTTTCCTCATCCGTTCTCTCCGCGCGAGTGCCACGCGGAGCGCTCTGATCGACATCCTTCTTGATTTCATCGGCATCCAGCTTGAACTCGCGCAGGATCTCCCGTACGACGTTGCTGTCAGTGAGTGCGAGCAGCAGGTGTTCCGTATCGACTTCGGACTTGCCATACTGCACCGCCTTTTGCGCGGCTTCCTGCAAGCGGTCCAAGCCACTTTCGCTCAGGAGCGTATGCAGGTCAACAGCCTCGCGCGCCCGGCGATGCCGACCCGGCCGACCGCCGGATGAGCCCGCGGATGCACCCACGCCTGGGCCGCTTTTTCCGCCTTCGCCAGCGCTCGCGCGCGCCCCGTTCGCCTCGTCCAGCGAAAGCCCGCCACGCCGCCCGGCTTCAAGCGGTGACCACATATCGTCGAAGAATCTGTCGAAGAGGCCGCCGTGAAAGAGCGACTCAAGCGGAGATAGGCTGCGTTGGTTGCGCGCCATGAACTGCACGTAGTGCTGGTCGCACAGCGTCGACTGACGACGCTGGCCGTTCTCGGTGATCGTGATCTGCGAAGTCGCCGGCTTTCCACACACGCTGCAAGTGGCCATGATGACCTCCGTTGGATGGATACTGGAAGAGTAAAAGCGACGCACCGAGCGCAAGGGGTAAGAACATTGTCAGTGCGGGCCGGACCGCATCCGTTGATCGTCAACGCCCGTGTGTGGCATGCAGCGCAGCGGTGTCACCCTGCGAATCCCCCTACTTGATCTCGATGCGCCGCGTTGCCGCGGCCTCCACGGCTGCTTTGGGCACCCGCACGGTGAGCATGCCGTTTTCGAAATTCGCCTCGGCGCGTTCAAGATCGACGCCTGAGGGAAGCGGAATCGCGCGCTGGAATTTTCCGAACGCCCGTTCCACCCGATAACACCCTTTCTCGTTGCTCTTCAATTCGATACGCTTCTCTCCGGTCAGCACCAACATGTCCTCAACGGCCTCGAGCACCACGTCCTCGCGTGACAGTCCTGGCAACTCGGCGACGATACGCAGCGCGTCGCCGTCGTCGATCACATCAAGGCGCGGCTGAAAGCGGCTGGGGCTGAAATCGCCGAACCAGTTTCCGAGCGGCCCCATTCCCCCGAACGGGTCGCGTATCAGGTCCGCGAAAAGATGCCGCGGATCAGGCAGTGGCCAACGCGCGGTATCGAATGATGCCGGCCATGCGGGCGCGGTCGCATCCGGGGTCGCCGGCGCGGGTGCCTGCTGTGAGGTCGCAGGCGCGGTATTTGCCTTCGTGCCTGCGCCTTTTTCCTCGGGACTCTTGCGCAGAAAACGGAAGGGGTTCCACCTATCGAGATCCAGTGTCATCGCCATGCTCCTTGTTCCAGCGAGCCGCCGGGGCGGCCCGGCTCGTCAGTACCTCGCGCCGCGGCCTCACTACCCGATGTCAGCCCTTGGCATACTCGAACTCCGGCAGATTTTTCAGCGCCTCCTTGCTTGCGCCCGGGAGAATTGGCTTTGGCGCTATCTGCTGGAAATTCTGAATGGGGATGGCGACACGATGTGTCGCCATCCCTAGAAAGCCACCCACATCGATAATTGCAGCCGAGAGCGTTCCATCGGGTGACACAATCAGGTCGTCCACCCGGCCGATCTTTTCGTCCTTTTCGTTGTACACATCGACGTGGATCATCTTCGATGCGCGCCACCCCGTCGCAACCAGTTCCGCTTCGGTGACGGATACGCCAAGTTTCGCCTTGCCCACGATGGGAGCATCCTGGGCGCTCGCGTGGCCGCCCATCAGGCCGCCAGCGATTAGCGCAAGCGCGAGCGTTGACTGCCTTGCGGCTGAGATGAGTTGAGTCTTCATGGTGTTCTCCGGGCTGCGCAGCACGATAGGCGGACGCCGGACGCGGGATGCGCGACGGCGATCAGGATCCCGGCGATGCAGCTTCAGGCCTTGGCATGCACCGCGAACATCGCGACAGGACGCGCCGCAATACCAAGCCGCAAACGCACGAGGAGGTCGTGAAGAATGCCTCGGGCGCCGCCACGCGCGTCCGAGCGGTTCTTCCCTTGTTGGGTACCTGGATCGAGGGGACAGTATCCGGCTGGCACAGCGCGCGCAATTGTCGTGCCGCGACTTTTCTCAAGCATACGTCCGAGAAGCGCACAGTTCTTTCGAGATCCTGCCCAGAGGTGTCGGAATCCTGCGTGCATCGGTCACCACGGACCGGGTCTCAAGCCTTCACCGGATCGTAGGACGGTTATGTGCAAGGCGGAAAGCCCGGGGCGTGCAGCCTGCATACTGATGAAACACCGCGGTGAAGTGCTGCTGCGTCTGGAAGCCTGCGCGTGCCGCCACATCGATCAGCGGGAGACTCCCTTCAAAAAGCATCAACTCCGCAAATCTCAATCTCTTGGTGATCAGATAAAAGTGTGGCGTAAGCCCCGTCGCGTTTTTGAAAGCATGCGCAAAATGCGACGCGCTCATGTTCACTAGCGCAGCAAGGCGCTCGATCGGGATATTCTCCGCGATGTGTTCATGTATGAAGTGTTCCACCGCGCTCAGCTTTAGCTGGGAGAGACTCGTACCTGCCTCGTTCGCATCGTTGTGGCGGCCATACCGGCGCGCGAGATGAAGTGAGATTACGTCGGCAAACGCGGCGAGGCACACGGGGTCCGGGCTGATGCCGGAATGCAACGCGGTAAGGATGTCGGCCGTTTCGCGCAGGAAAGGGTCCCACGCCGTGAACCAGCACGGGATCTCACAAGTCCCGAGACCGAGTCCCTTTTGAGCGGACTCCCTCACCCTGGTTGAATTGAGCGCGAGGACGAGGCCACGCGGATCGTCATCATTGTCCATTTCGATGCGAGCCCAGGCCGGCACGATACCGATGAACGGCGCCCTGACGCTAAGGTGGCGACAGGAGCGCGCGGTGCCTGCGCCGGCGCTCGCACGTGCGATAGTCCGGTCTGCCGGGATGATGCACAGGATCCATTGCTCCGATCCTCCGGAGCTGCTCGTGCTGGGCGTGCCGATCGAGTGGCAGTAAAGACAACTCAATTCTGAAGAACGAGACATTTTCTCCATGGCGCGTTCTCCAAGAGAGGTGTTCGATCAGGACGCATTGGAATCAAGCGTACCATGTTCGTCCATGCCAGATGCCTTTACATCCATAGGGACGCACCGCACTGACCTCTTGAAGCGAAACCTGAAGCCTGAACGCCTCCGCCTGCCTCTCAGGGACTTTCAACCTCTTCGGACTCTGTGGGCTCCGGCCAACCCGCCGGCTGCCATCCGCCCACTTCCTTGATCATTATCAGTTCTGGTATCAAGCATTCGAAGCTCCGCAGAGCTCGTTCCTTGATGAGTCTCCAAAACTCGGCTTTATAGATTGCAAGCCCCTCCTCAAAATTGATCAGTGCAACGGGCGCTGCCAGAATGGACGCTTCGTGGGCGCTCTCTGTAAAGATTTTCTTCATGGCATCATGCCGCTGCGACCACGACACAGTCGCATAGAGGACGCTATTTGCCGACCGAATATGTAGTGTCGGCATTACCATATGGAAGCCGCAGCTTTTATCCCTTAAGTACGCCAATTCAAGCACCCATTTTGTTTCGTCAATGAGCTTGATTGATGTGAGACGGATTCTGTGTGGTTCCAGGAATTGGCAATCGCTATGCTTAGCGCGCGCCAGCTCGCTCGCTCGCTCAGCGACGGCCCGATCCTCGGGCTCGCCGTGGTGAACAGTTACGACATTCTTCGACTCTCTTAACGGGGGAACCGCCTGCAGGTACTCCTCCCCGATATGAACGAGTCGATAGCCATCATGGCCAAGATTTCGTTCCCGTTCCGGACACAGCTCAGGGATCCTCGAATAGGCATTGCCTTCATAGACGGCATGAAGCCATTCAACCTCATCGAACTTTTTCTGCACTCCGCGCCACGTGAAAGTGGTATTCAGAAAGAGACCGAACTCCTCGCCGGTCAGTCCTGGCGGATGATTCTGGTTGAATTCGCCAAGCCGTGCGGCCACATAGGGAAGTACCGCGCCATGATGAGCAGGAGCGTAGGCTTGAAAGGCATCGACAAGCGCCTGGCGCACGCCGACTTCAAGCGAGCCCTGTAGTCCAAGGACCGCGTTTGCGTGGACAGCCAACGTGGTCCGCATTGGGATCAGGATGAAGCAATCAGCAAGAGGCTGCTTGAAGCGCTCAATACGGTAGTGCCGGCGAATCGCCGAGACAATCTGGACCTCGCCAAGCGATCCAGGCAGAGAATGCTGCGAGCCTGCAATAAATCCACGCGCGGTCAGCCGTGACGGGTCTGGCGCCAGGTTAAAAGTATCTCCGTCCCTGCGCGGTTGGCAGACCCAGTCAAGTAATTGGGGATTGCTTAGGTGCACAGGATCGGTGATTGCGTCCATGGTATGCCTCGCGCGGTGAGTCAGGGCATAGCGTCATCGCCAGCAGACGGGATCGACAACAGCGGTAGACCAACGGTAGAGGCATGGCAGAGGCGTGTCTTTCGCGATCCTGCCGGATTTTGTTGGCGTTCTGCCTCACTTACACAGCCCAGGTCATGGTAAGCAGTATCTTCGGCAGTTTTTTGGGGGGGGTTATTCAAGCTTGAATATCGGATACCAAAACCGTCAATCGATATTCTTACTGCCTATTTTCTACCCTGCCGCAGCGCATCTTGGATATTTGCGCGTCGTCGAGCCATACGCTTTATTGCGGCAAACCCGGGCCGGCTGGCCTGTGCAGGCTGGCACGCCTCTCGTGGTTCTCAAGGACTTGGGGCGCTTGGGAGACGCTGGACATGGTGCGGCGACACGGGCCCACCTTGCCCCGTCCCTCCTTGCGCATCATTCGGCGACGGTCGAATTTCGGTCAAAATCGGCACGCAAAGAAAAACGCCGCTCATGAGAGCGGCGTCAGTTCTGGGTACTACAAGAATTGGGGTGGTGGGTTGTGCGAGACTCGAACTCGCGACCAACGGATTAAAAGTCCTGCCAGTTTCTCCTAAGCTGTTGATATTAGGAGATAAAGTTGACTCACGCTACCGAGTTCCTGTCGGATCAATTAGATACGGAGGACGCAGTTTCGGACACACCCCTGTCCTTCCCCGAGCCGGTGGGCATCCACGATTACAAGGCCCAACGCGAATGGGAACGACACCAAGTCCAGCGCGGAATCGAACGCTACCGCTCGTCGCTCCAGAAGATCGGAGAGGACGGCAGCATCCGCGCCCGTGCCCTGGTCGACTTGGAGCCGGGCCAAGTCATTGCCCGGGACCTCATCGGTCCGGTTTTGGAGCGGGTCCAGGCGACCCAAACCGAATACCTTGCCGCGTTCCAAAACCCGGACCTCAAGAAGCTCCCCGAGGCGTCCTGGCCGATCACGGCCCTCCCCGCCGACCGGCTGGCGGCCTGCGCCGTCCTGACCGCCCTGGCCCGCCCGGACCCCGCCAGCTTCACCGTGGTCGCCCGCGACTGCGGGACCCGGGTGATGCACGAGATTGAATTCGAGACCTGGAAGGCCAACGAGGCCGCCGCCGCCAAGGAGCGGAAGGCAACCAACGCCCCCTTCGAGCCTGACCTGTTCAAGCTCATGCTCCACCGTAACACGGAGGTGGACATGCGCGTGTTCAAGAAGTGGTCCAACAAGGCCGCGCACTTTGTGAAGGGCGACTGGACCCCGGAGACCAAAATCCATGTGGGGTCCGTCCTGATGACCCTGCTGGTCGAAGCGTCCAATTGGTTCAACGTCGAGAACGAATGGGGCGAGGCCAAGAACCGCCGCCGCCTGACGTTCTCCATGTCGGACGAGGGCCGGGCCTTCGTGGCCTGCCGCCACAACCAGAACGAACTCATGCGTCCGTTCATGCTCCCGATGATCGCGGAGCCGAAGGACTATGAGTATCCCCCGGAGCCGGAGACGGCCCTGGAACCCGCGCTTTCTCTCGAAGACAACTAGCACGAGTCACCGTCGTTTTTATAAATGACCGGAGGGTGACGACCCAATCGGGCCGTTGCCCTTTTTTCATTCCCTCAACTAGCACAAGTTGCCTATGTGGACCTCCCCTGAACTCGAACGCGCCATGGCGCACCTGGAAGCAGGCAACCGCAAGTTGCCTCTCGAACTCGTCAAGGAACTGCAAGAGCAGGGCTTTGACCCCGAATCCCTCGTTGAACACTACTCCAAGGCCAAAGCATGAAGAAGCAAACCATCCTGACCTGGGCCGCCGCCCTCGCCCTCGGCATCGCCATCTCGGCGGTCCCGAATGACGCCGACGCTCGCGGCAGCTTCTCCGGTGGCCGGAGCTTCAGCGCACCCCGCAGCTACAGCGCCCCGCGCCCGGCCCCCAAGCCTGCCCCGCGTGTCGTGAACAAGACGACGAACAACACCACGGTCATCCAGCAGTCGGCTCCGGCCGCAGGCGGTGGCTTCTGGTCCACGTTCTTCGGCGCTGCCGCTGGCAGCACTGTCGGGTCGGTGATCGGCAACGAACTGACCAAGGACGACCCGCAACCCCAGGCCGCCCCCGCGCCTGCCGAGACCCCCAAGCAGTAAGCAGTACGGCTGACCCACGCACGGGTCCCTCTCAAGCTCTCCCTCATCGCTGACTACTCGCTGACTACCCGAAGGACTGAACCAATGACGCAACTGAAAGGCGGCTATCTCTCCCTGCGCACCCGTGCCGTGAAATCCATGGAACACGGCAACGCCCACACCGCAGCTATCGCCCGTCCCATGGACGGCGCGTCGCTCGAAGCTCTGAACTGGATTCAGAAGACGCGGTGGGCCATCAACACCCAGGTGTTGGACGTGGCGATGCAGGTTCGGAATCTGGGCCTAGACCTGGCTGGATTCCCCGCCGCCGAGAACGCACCGCTACCTGCGCCGATCCCCGACCATCAATGGGCACTCTTCACCGAAGAGGAACGCAAGGCCCACATGAAGGTCATCAGCACCGTGCGTGACAAGAACGCCGCGCTGGAAGGGATGCGTGCCCGCACGTACCGTATGCTCGATCTCGCCAAGGACTTGGCAAAGTTCCCGACCATTTGGTTCCCGCACTACGCGGACTTTCGTGGCCGCTTCTACCCGCGCCCCCAAGACCTCCACACGCAAGGCGACTCCCTCATCAAGGGACTGCTGACCTTCTCCGAGAAGGAGAAGATGGGCGTGAACGGACAGTTCTGGCTGCTGGTGGCCGCCGCGAACACCTTCGGAGAGGACAAGTTGCCCCTGGAGGCCCGCGCCGACTGGGCCGAGAACCACATGAAGTGGATTCTCCAGACGGCCAAGGATCCCTTGGACAACTTGGACTTCTGGGCAGACACCGACTCCCCCTGGGAGTTCCTGTCCATGTGCTTCGAGGTCGCCCGTATGGCCGACTTCGTTTCTAAGCACGGCGAAGCAGCGATGGGGGAGTTTGAATCCCACATTCCCATCCGCCTGGATGCAACTTGCTCCGGTATCCAACACCTGAGCGCGATGATGAAGGACCCGTTGTCCGCCGCCGCAGTCAACGTGCTGCCCACCGGCAAGCGCGAGGACATCTATGGCGAGGTGGCCCGCATCGTCCAGCAGCGCATTGCTCTGGACGCCGCCAACGGCAACCCCATCGCAGTGAAGTGGCTCGGTCACGTCGAGCGTAAGACCGTGAAACGTGCGGTCATGACGACTCCCTACGGCGTGACCGAGCCGGGCATCCTGGCCCAACTGGTGTCAGATGGATTCTGCAAGCACTTCGAGAACGGCAAGGAACGCTACGCCGCCGCTGGCTACCTCACGGAAGCCATCGTGTCCTCCCTGGACGCGAACATCGGCCAGCCCCGCGCCGCCATGAAGTTCTTCCAAGCCACTGCGCGTCACCTGGGCGAGCAGAACAAGCCGCTCGTCTGGACGACGCCCTCGGGGTTCACCGTGCGTCAAGCCTACTACCCGACCGATGAGAAGCGCGTGAAGACTCTCGGCGGGAAGGTCGTGGTCTACCGCGAGAACACTGAGGCCCCCATGAAGCTCGACAAGCAGGCCAACGCCGCCGCACCCAACGTGGTTCACAGCTACGACGCGGCGCACTTGGCACTTACGTGCGTCGAGATGAAGCGTGATGGCATCCGCGACCTCGCGTTTGTCCATGACTCCTTCGGTGCCCACGCGGGCAACGTGGACGTCCTGAACCTCCATATCCGCGAGCAGTTCGTTCGCATGTACGACGGTCCGGCGCTGGAACAGTGGCGCGACAACGTGGCCGAGCATACCGGCTGCACCGACCTGCCGCCCGTGCCCACGCTGGGCGACAGCGACGGCAAGCTCCTGGACGTCACCGCAGTCCTGAAATCCGAGTTCTTTTTCTCCTGAACTAGCACGAGTTACCCACGTATTTTTTAAATACCCGGAGGGTGACGACCCTATCGGCCGTCCCTCTCAAACCCAAACCTCTCAAGGAACACCATGAACACCTTCGCTGCCCTCGCCTTCACCAACATCCTGCAATTGATCGCCGCCTTCAAGAATGGTGCGGTGTTCGAGATCGCGTTCAAGGACGGCACGCCCAGCCTCGTCATCACGGACATCGCAGAAGAATCGGCCGGAAAGATGCGCGTTACCTACGTGAGCAGCTGGGGCTGCACATTCACGTCCACCGACTTCCGGGAGGACGGTCGCTACAACGGCTCCCCGAATTGCTGGCTGAAGATGGTCAAGGAAGCCGACCCGCAGCCGTTCCTGAAGCAGTTCGTCAACGGCACGCCTGCCTACAACCCGAAGACCCGCGAGACCGTGAAGTCCATCGACTTCGTGAGCGGCGCGATCAAGGTCACGTTGGTTAGCGAGGACGGCATCGAGCGCGTCTCGACCCGCTACGACCACGAAGGTCGTCACCGCTGGGTCGCGGAACGCTCGCTGGTCCTGGGCGACCTGCCGCCGAAGCCGGTGGTCCTGGAAGAAGTGACGATGGAGGTCTTCAAGAGCCTCAACTTCCAAGGCAAGTACGTTGCTTTTGTCGCGGGTACGCACAGCCGCAAGGAAGCGCCCATCGCCACCGTGGCCGTCAAGGTCCCCGCCTAACCCCTCTCCCCTCCCTGTGACCCCGGCTAACCCCGGGGTCTTTTCATTTCTATCCCCACATCTGCAAGGAAGCTCTCCTAATGGCTGACAAGAAGTCCCCCGTCAAAGTCGTATTCAAAGGCCGCACCCCGGCAGGCATCGCTGCCTGGGCCTGGGTCGATAAGCCCGACAACTCGGAATACGGCAAGGGCAAATACAAGTGCGCCCTGAAGCTGGAGAAGGGCGTCGAAGCCAACGACACCTTCGCCCGCAAGCTCATCGACCTGCACAAGGCCGCCAAGGGCAAGAAGGACACCTGCCCGGTCAAGGACGGCGACGCGCTGGCCGAGGACAACGAGAAGCGCGAGAACATGCGCGGCTTCTGGGTCCTGACCGCGAAGTCGAAGAACAAGCCGGACCAAGTGGACGCCAAGAAGCAGCCGCTGAAGGCCACGGCGAAGTCCGGCGACCTCGTGAAGCTGTCCATCGCCGCCGCCGAGTTCGACACCGGCGCGAACAAGGGCGTGACGCTGTACCTGAACGCGCTGCAACTGCTGGAACGTCGCGCCGCCTCGGCCACCGACGACTTCGAGGACGAGGACGAGTACGAAGGTGACTCGGCCCGCGCCGAGACGCCGGACAACCGCGACGACGACCAGGACGACTCGACGCCGGATGACGACGACGACTTCTAACCACACGCTGGTCGTGGTGCCCAAACCGGCACCGCGTCCTCGTGCGGCGACGATCCGGGGTCATGCAGTGATGTACGACCCCGCCGATTACAAGGCCCACAAGCTGGCGCTCAAGTCCCTCCTGCCCACGCTGGACGCCCCCGCTCTGACGGGAGAACTCCGCATGGACATCGAGTTCGTCTGCGAACCCATCAAGAAATCCAAGTTCACCACGCCCAAGGGCGACCTGGACAACCTTGCCAAGCCCCTCATGGACGTGCTGACGCAAGAAGGATGGTACGGCGACGACCGCCAGATCACCGCGCTTCACCTCACCAAGCGCTTCCCGGCTCCCGGCGAAGACCCCCACATCAACTTCAAGCTCACCGAACTCACATGATCCTGATCCTCATCAAGCTGACCACGAAGATCGCCACCGTCCTGGACACCCTGGCGAACCGCGAGACCCAGAAGACGCAGAAGGCGCTGACGGAAGCCAGCGAATTGGTCGCCAAGGCCAACAAGCACCGCGCCTCGGCGGCCACGGGTCGCAAGGTCGCCTCGGCCCTGCGCGATCTCGTCAACACCGACGAGGCCAAGCGCGTCGGCGATGACTTCCTGAAAGCCAAGGAATGACCGGGCATCTCGTCTTCGCCTGGATGGTCCTCGACCTCACGAAGCCGGGCCTGATTGCCCGCCTGGGCCGCGCCCTTCGCAAAGGCACGCTGACTCTCCGCTGAGTCACCTCGGGGCTTCGGCCCCGCCTCTCACACAAGACACACGCCATGCACGTTGCCATCAAGCAGACTGTCCTCGACAAAATCCTGAAGCGCATCCACGAAATCAAGCGCGACAACCGCGAACCCGAATACATCGTGGTGAGCCACGAAGAGTATGCCGAGCTTCGCGCTGATCGTCGCTGGCACGCCTACGTCGATTACCCGACCTTCGGCTTCGTCTCCACGTCCCCCGCCGACGTGCAGCTTACGTGCGAAACCCGCACGTTCGAGCGCCAGCGCGGCCCCCGCACGGGGCACCCGTTCATCAAAGCCCTCACCAACGCGAAGCTTATGGGCTACCCGCTGTACGCGGTGCCCGCTGAATTCGTACCCGCCTAACCTGGAACCAACATGACCGACCGCCAAACCATCCGCACCACCCCGCAACTCCGCACCATCGCCAAGCACCTGAAGAACCACGGCACGATCACGAACGTCGAAGCCCACGCTGTCTACGGCATCCGCTCGGTCTCCAGCCGCATCGCTGAACTGCGCAAGCTGGGCCTGAACATCGCCAAGGACCAGCGCAAGGACGCCACCGGCCAGCGCTACACGCGCTATCGCCTGCAAGCGAGCGTCATCAAGACCGAGGTGAACCAAGCCCTGTACGGGAGCGCCAACTGATGCGCCGCGCCACGAAAGCCGCCCTCGCGGCCCTCGTCGCCGCATGGCGTCTCGCCATGGTCCCGCCGTTCTTCGTCGGCGTCCTGGTGATGTGGCTGGCGATGTTCCTGGCGCGGGGTCCCCGCGAAGCCGGGATTCTGTTCGACCGCCTGACCTACTAAGCCCCACCTTCCAACACCCCAGCCCGCCCTAACACGGCGGGCATTTTTTTGGACCTCTCAAATGAACAAGCCCTCCCCCGCCACCTTCACCATCAAGGCCCGTGGTTACTTCGCGCAGTCCCGCCCGGACGGCAAGGTCGTCGTCAAGGGCCGTGGTCCCCGCCGCGTCATGACGCTCGAAGAGTTCGCGGCGCTGCTGCAACCGAAGCCGAAGACGGCATGAGTGGCGTAGTCCTCTTCGACAAAGGCCGCGCCTGCCTCTACCTGCGGGACGTCAAGCGTCACGAAGACGGCTCCATCAAACAGGCTTGGGTAGTGAACGGGCTTTGGACTTTCAAGCGCCGCGACGGCGTTTGCGAGGCCTACGACTACTGGCATCCCAACACCCCCGTGAACTCCTGGCCCGACCCGGGCTTCGAGGAACGTCCCGCGCCTAGCGGGAATGACTACCAGGACGTCATGAACAAGGCGCAGGAGGACTATGACCGAACACGATAGCGACTCGGCCCTGGTATCCAAGGGTCCTTGCGACGATTGTGGGAGCAGTGACGCATGTGCAACCTACGACGACGGCCACTCCTTCTGCTTCGCGTGTCCCCCGGAGACTGCCTACAAGCGCGGCGACGGCGAGACACACACTCCCTCCGCACCGAAAGGCCCCTCGGACCTGATCCGAAACGGCAAGTACCAGGAACTCAAGAAGCGCGGCATCTTTGAAGAGACCTGCCGTCGCTACGGCTACACCGTGGCAGAGCGGGACGGACGCAAAGTTCAGGTCGCAACCTACGGCGACCCCGTGACCGGCGAACCGCTGGCGCAGAAGGTCCGCACCCCGGACAAAGACTTCTACGCCCTGGGCAGCATGAAGAAGGCGGGCCTCTACGGGCAACACCTCTGGCGCACGGGCGGCAACAAGCTGGTCATCACCGAAGGTGAGATCGACTGCCTCTCCGTGGCACAGGCGCTAGCCCTGAAGTGGCCCGTGGTCTCCCTGCCCACCGGGGCAGCCGGGGCCGCCCGCGCCATCGCCGCCCAACTCGAATGGGTCAGCAGCTACAAGGAAGTGGTCCTCTGGTTCGACAACGACGAGCCGGGACGCGCCGCCGTCGAAGAGGTCGCCAAAATCCTCCCCGCAGGCAAGGTCAAGGTTCTCTTCTGCCAGGACGGTATGAAGGATGCCAACGACATGCTCCGCGAGAAGGGTGCGCAGGCGGTCGCCCAGGCCATCTGGGACGCCAAGACCTATCGACCTGACGGCGTGATCGCTGGTGAGGACCTGACCGTCGAACGGCTCAAGGCCAAGACCGCGCCGGGCTGGCAGACCCCGTATCCATTACTGAACGCCAAGACCCGAGGCATCCGCCCCCGGCAACTCTGGCTGTTCACGGCGGGAACGGGGGTCGGCAAATCCACGGATGCGCGAGAGTTCATGTACGCCGCGCTGTGCGAAGGAATCAAGGTCGGTGCTGTGTATCTGGAAGAGTCCGTAGAGGACACGGCCAAGTACCTCGTCGCCTTGGACAACAACGTGCTTGCCGAGGACCTGGAAGACAACCCGGAACTCTTGACCGACGCTCAGTGGGCCGCCAGCACCGCGAAGCTTCTGTACTCCGGCAACTATCAAGCCTACGACCACTTCGGCTCCACCGACCCCGATGGTCTCCTGGCGAAGATGGAGTTCATGGCGGCCAATGGGGCGGTCCTGCTTTTCCTGGATCACTTGACCATCGCTGCTACCGGCCTGGAGAACGAAGACCAGGACAAGCTGCTGGTGAAGCTGCGCTCCCTGATCGAACGGACCGGGTGCAGTGTCGTCGCCATCGCGCATCTCCGCAAGGAGAGCAGTGGTAAGCGAACGGCCGAGGAAGGTGCAGCGATCACATTGTCCGACATCAAAGGCACCGCTGCGTTCAAGCAAATCCCTGACGTCATCGTGGCGAAAGAGCGCAACCAGCAGGCCGATGACCCAGACGAACGTGACGTAGCAATGCTGCGCGTCCTGAAGGTCCGGCGCGGTGGCAAGACCGGCCCTGCCGACTACCTCCGCTACGACCCCAAGACGGGCCGCGTGAAGCCATGCGAAGCCCCGCCGAAGCGCGGCAAGAGCGACGACTTTGAAGACGAAAGCAACAACGACTTCTAAGTCCGTTGCCCGTTCGCTACTCAAGTCCAGCCGTTACCGCGCCAAGCAAGCCGCCATCCCCCACACCCTGAAGCTCGAAGACATCCGAGTACCGGAGCGGTGCCCTGTCCTGGGCATTCGCCTACGGCCAACAGCGGGCCGCCAAGGCCCCAACTCACCCTCCCTCGACCGCATCAACCCGCGCAAAGGCTACGTGCCAAGCAACGTGGTTGTCGTGTCCTGGCGGGCCAACTCAATCAAGAAGGACGCGACCCCGACCGAACTGGAACGGGTCGCCTGCTTCTATCGCCAAATCTCACACGAATGTCCGGAACCCAGCATCCCGCTACGACGCCCGAAGTCGTAGACCCCCGCGCCACGATCACCGGCTTCGCCATGGTCGCAGCCCACGACGGCAACCCGTTGAAGGCTGTCCAGGCGGCGTACAACAGCGCGGCGGCCCGTGCCGCTGGCGCGAACCGCAAGCCCGTGATGATCTCCGTGATCGTTCACGTCGCGCCGGAGGGCCAGCAATGAGCCTCGCCACGCTGTCCCTGGAACAACACGTCGCCATCATCACTCAAGCGATTGAACAGCAGTACCGCGAAGCTCTGTACGCTCGCCTCAGCGAGATCGCAAAAGAGGTGGCCGAGCAGGCCGCCCGCGATACCGTCAAGCGCGTAGAAAGCTACCGGAACGTAGCGTGGGACAGGACTGAAGTGCAGGTCCTGTTCAACTTGCCGCCCGCGAAATGACCCAGGACCTCACCGACGACCTGTTGGTGTGGGACCTGGAGACGGACGGGCTGCTGAAGGAACTGACTCGCATCTGGGTCATGTCCATCGGCAACGTCCGCACGGGCGAGGTCATCACCTACACCGATCACGACCCGCTCTACCCCTCCTTGATGGAGGGCGTGAAGCGCCTCTCAACCCACGTATTCAACAACCCCGGACGTCGCTGCACCGTTGCCCACAACGGTATCGGCTTCGACCGCAAGGCGCTCAAGAAGGTCACGGGCGTCAACATCCCCGCCGAGGCCATCTACGACACCATGATTATGGGTCGTCTCCGCGATCCCGAACGACTCGGCGGCCACAAGCTGGAGTCCTACGGCATCGAGATGGGCGTTCTCAAAGGCTCCTACGACGGCGGCTGGGATCACTACAACGAGCCGATGCGCGACTACTGCGGCCAGGACTCGGTGGTCACTATCGCCCTGTTCAAGAAGCTGCAACACGTCACGACCTGGGGTGAGTCCTGCGAACTGGAACACAAGGTCTCGTACCTCGTTGACCTCCAGATGGAGAACGGCTTCAAGCTGGACGTGAAGGCAGGCATCCTACTGGCCGCCCAGCTGAACGACTCCCGGCAGGCGCTGGTGGCCGAGCTTCAGCGCACGTTCCCTCCGCGCTTCCTGCCGACCGAGACCAAGAACCCCAAGCGCACCATGACCCGCCAGGGCGTCGGATACACCCAGGGCGCACAGTACACCGCGATCAAGCTGGTGGACTTCAACCCCGGCAGCGAGTTCCACGTCGCCCGGGAACTCAAGGCCCGCCACGATTGGACTGCCCCGCTCACCGAGAAGGGCAACCCGAACATCACCGAGGCGGTCCTGAAGAAGCTGGACTTCCCCGAGGCCCAGCTGCTGATCCGCTTCGCCCGTGAAGAGAAGCGGTGGACCCAGCTGGCAGGTCCCCCGAAGATCGCCAAGAAGACCGGCAAGCAGACGGGCGGCGGCTGGCTGCATCACGCCGACGACGAGGACCGCGTGCATGGCTACGTGAACTCGAACGGCGCGGTGACGGGCCGCATGACTCACCGGATGCCCAACTCCGCGAACATCGACAAGGACCCGCTGATGCGGGCGCTGTGGATTCCGCGAGACGGCTGGAAGCTGGTGGGCTGCGATGCCGAGGGTCTAGAGCTTCGCGTCCTGGCGCACTACCTGTCGCGCTACGACGACGGCATCCTGACCCGCGCTCTCCTGGAAGGCGACAAGTCCAACGGGACCGACGCGCATTCCATGAACCGGAAGAACACCGACCTGTTCTCCCGGGACGGCGCGAAGACCCTGCTGTATGGCGCTCTGTACGGCGCTGGCGACGAGAAGGCCGGGTCCATCTGGATCGCGGACTGGCGCACCAGCGGCAAGCCTCTGGAAGAGTGGCCGAAGTGGGCCATCGAGTGGAACAAGGCACGCACCCGCTGCCGCCTGCGCTCCACCATCGCCATCGGACGCATCGTCAAGTCGCGTCTGATCGACGGTATCAAGGGCTTCAAGGAACTCAAGAACGCCATCGCCGCCAAGGCCAAGGCCCAGGGCTGGATCAAGGGTATCGACGGTCGCCGCATTCGCATCCGCCATGCCCACGCCGCGCTCAACACCCTGCTGCAAGGCACGGGCGCAATCATCATGAAGCAAGCCCTGGTCATGTACCACGAAGAGATCACGACCAAACACGGTCTGGTCCACGGCGAGGACTTCGGATACTGCGCCAACGTCCACGACGAAGTTCAGCAGGAAACCCTCCCCCAACACGCCGACCTCTGCGGCTCCACGTTCAAGCAGGCCATCACGGATGCTGGGACGCACTTCAATTTCAGGTGCCGCCTCGACGGTGCCTACGACATCGGAAACAACTGGCATGAAACACACTGATTTCCTCGGCAACCCCGTTGCCGTGGGTGACATGGTGGCTTACGTCGAGCCGAACTACCGCAGCATGGCGCTGGGCAAAGTCCTGGCGCTGACGCCGCAGGGCTTCTGGGTGAGCCGCCGCGACTACCGTGGCGAAGAGGGGAAGACCCTACGCACCCGGGAGTACATCTCCAAGGTGACTGGATGAAGCTGTCACTCCTGCAACTCCAGGCCCTCGCCAAGATCGCGGTCAAGTATTTCCCGACCTGCGTGATCGGCGGCGGTGCCCCGCGCGACGCGGCGGCGGACGTGGATATCAAGGACATCGACCTGTTCATCGACATCCGCCTGATGGACCACCCCGAGTACGAGAAGGCGGTGGAGGGCTTCCGCGCTGCCCTAGGCGGCACTGTGCGTCCGACGTCCACGCCGAGCGTCGAGGCGGAACGCAGCTACGACCTGGACGCGCCGGGCTTCCCGGTGATCCAGTTGCTCCCGGTCTTTCGCTGTGTCTACCGCGACATCTTCGACTACGACTTCGGCTTCTCGCAGATCGCTGTGACCGAACATGGGCCGCTGACGTCGAGCGCTTGGCTCAAGGACGTCTGGAACGACACCATCACCTACATGAAGAAATCGCCGGACCCCAAGTCCGCCGCCCGCCTTCAACGTCTGAAGGCCAAGTACCCGAAGCGGACCTTCGTGAACTGCGAGGAACTGGAAGGGTGAGGGGTCTGATCGACGGCGACGAGGCCATCTACAAGGCCTGCGTCATCAAGGTCGATGAGATCGACTGGGACAGCGACGACGGCGAGAACACATCGCGCCTCCCGACCCTCCGAGAAGCCAAGCGAAAGCTGGTCGAACTCGTGGACTCCTGGTTAACCGCGGCTGGCTGCGACGAGTCCACCTTCGTCATCTCCCCTCCCACCCGTGGCCTCTTCCGGCGCGGCCTGTTCCCGACGTACAAGTCGGGCCGCAGCGACAAGCCGGAAATCTATGCGGAACTCGAAGCCTGGGCCATCAAGCGCTGGGATGCCGTCTGGTATCCCGGCCTGGAGGCCGACGACACCCTGGGCTTTCTCTCCGGCAAGGGCACGACCATCCTGTCCACCGACAAGGACATGAAGACCGTGCCGGGCCGCCTGTACATCCCCAAGGCCGACAAGATCATGACCATCAGTCAGGATCGCGCGGATCACTGGTGGATGATGCAGACCCTCATGGGTGACAGCACTGACGGCTTCGCTGGCTGCATCGGTTGCGGCCCCACGGGTGCCGAGGAAGTCTTGCTGGGCGGCTCCACCATGAAGCATTGGTGGCCTGCCGTCGAGCGGCGCTTCGAGGAACCCAAAAAGGGCAAGTTCAAGGCGGTCTCCCAGACCCGCCAGGACGCCCTGGTCCAAGCACAACTCTCCCGCATCCTCCGACCCGGCGAATACGACCCCCAAGGTGGCGGCGTGTTCTACCGGATCGGCAACCACGACATCTCTTTCAATGCCCATGACATCGCAAGGTAAACAACTGAACCTTATCGGCATCGCCGCGAAGGCGCAGTCCGGGAAAAGCACGGTCGCCGGAATGCTCCAGCAGATTTGCGCGTACACCGAACTGTCCTTCGCCTCCCCGATCCGTGAGTTCGTCGCGGGCCTCCTGGGCTGCACGGTGCCGGAACTCGAACCCATCAAGGAAGACGTGATCCCCTGGTGCGGCAAGAGTCCCCGGCAACTCATGCAGACCCTCGGGACCGAGTGGGGACGCAACATGGTCTCCGAGACTTTCTGGATCGACCAAGCCATGCAGCGCATCCAGCGCGAATGGGCACGGGGCCGGATGGTCCTCATCAGCGACGTTCGTTTCGACAACGAGGCCGAGGCCATCCGCAATGCTGGTGGCTGCATTCTGCATCTGAGTCGCCCCGACGGTGCCCGCACCGTGGCCCAGCATCTCAGCGAAGCAGGCGTCGAGCGCAAGCCCGGTGATTTCTGCATCGTCAACGACGGCTCCCTGCGGGCGCTGCGCCACTCGGTCGGTGTATGGCACTACGGGGTGTGGGACGGCAACGTGGACCCGGAGTTCGTGGTTTGAACTTGGCCGCTCTCAAGGCTCTCTGGTCGAACAAGCCCCTCCGGTATGTCCTGGCCACCGCCGCGATTCTCGTGGCTGGCCTGATGTACCGGGGGCACCTGATCGACTATGGGGCCGACCAAGAGCGGGCCGCCGCCCAGGTCCGCCAGGACCAGGCCGTGTCCGCCGCCCGGGACGCCGACGCCAAGGCGACCGCCCGCGTCACCTCCGACCTTAACCAGCGCCTCCGCGCTCAACAGGAATCCCATGATCGCGTTACCTCTGAACTCCAAGCTGCACTCGCTGATTCTGATCTCCGTCGCCGCCGCGCTGATGATCGGGTTGTCGGGTTGCTCAACGAAGCAG
The DNA here is from genome assembly GCF_900108985.1 of Achromobacter sp. NFACC18-2. Lineage (NCBI taxonomy): Bacteria > Pseudomonadati > Pseudomonadota > Betaproteobacteria > Burkholderiales > Alcaligenaceae > Achromobacter > Achromobacter sp. NFACC18-2. The sequence continues at coordinate 146,601 of NZ_FNYM01000011.1, forward strand.
CCGGGCTACGTTCGCAGCTTGCCACCCTTGCCGGCCGAACTGGCAGCGCCGCCCGAACCCCTGCGAGCCATCCGACCGACCCTGTATCCATCCCCGTCGTCTCCGACGCCGACATCCTCGTTTCCGTGACGGAGAACTATGCGATTTGTAACCGCAATGCTGAACGCCTTTCGGCGCTTCAAAAGTGGTACGAAGAAGTCCGCTCCGGGCGGGCAGAGCCATCGGATTAAATGCCCGGATGGTAGTAGCCAGCCTATCTCTTTAATCCTAGGAGAAGGCGAGCTACCGCCGAACCTCCCCGGTTCCCAAGAAATCCGCACCCTCGCGGCCTACCTTGCCTCCCTGGTCCCCGCCGACTCAGCCCTCGCGCTTGTCCAGGCCAAGGACTACACGGGTGCCCACGAACTCTCCGGCTACCATGAAGCGATCCAAGCCCTCCGCGACATCGCGGACAACGTGGATGCGGCTAACGAGGAAGCCCAAGCGCAAGCAACGCAAGGAACAAGCCTGTGACCTCTCACGCTTCCTCCGGCGCACCGGCTACCCCTTCGCTACCGAATGGTCGCCATCTGCCCTGGCGTCGTGCCAAACGCACGTACTCCCTGGTCCTGACGGCTATCTCGGCGCGGTATGGTTCCAGCCAATATCGCCCTCTCGAACCAACTTCCACATCCACATCTCGCCCGCCCTTCGTGGCCGGTGGCTCACACCCCGAGTCTTCCGGTATCTGATCGAAGCGGCGCGGTCCACGGGGTTCCCAGAAGTCCTGGCATACCCCCTTCCCCAACACATCCAGTTCGTCCTCCGCATCGGCTTTGTGCCCATCGGGAACGGCTGGTATTCCCTGGACCTCCGCAACCAATGAGTTCCTCGAAAGCCCCCTCTCCACCGCCGCCGCCGCAGCCTGATCCCCCGGCCGCCAAGGCGGTCTTCGGTTCCGAGGATTCGCCCCTGACGGCCACTAAGAAGCGGACGGCCCAGCGCCAGTCCCTGGCCGCCTCGTACCTCACCGCACCGCCCACGTCCTCCCCGGGAGTCGGCGTCCAGCTGTGAAACTGGCGGATCGGTACAACGAACTGACCAGCGACCGCGAACCCTACCTCACCCGAGCGCGGGCCTGCGCATCGCTGACTGTGCCGAGTGTCTGCCCTCCCCAGGGCCAGTCGCCCAGCACGGTACTCCCCCAGACCTACCAATCCTTTGGTGCCCGAGCGACGGTCAATTTGGCCGCCAAGCTCCTGATGGCTCTCCTGCCTCCCGGGACTTCCTCGTTCAACCTGAAGGTCCCGACCAAGCTCCTGATCGAGCAAGGCACCCTGACCCCTCCGCCTGACGTGACCCTGGGTCTCGCCAAGTGCGAGAAGCTGGTCAACGACCGTATCGAGACGCTGCAATGGCGGCGTCCCACCTACACCTCTCTGCTGCATCTGATCGTCGCTGGCAACATTGCCGAGTACATCACGCCGGAAGGCAAGATCAAGCAGTTCCGCCTGGAGCAGTACGTCTGCGTCCGGGACTGGAATGGCAAGGTGATCGAAGTGGTCACTGCCGAGCAGATGAAAGTGCGGGCATTGCCCAAGGACCTTCGGCACAAGACCGAGAAGAAGGAAGACGCATCCTGCGTCCTCTACACCCGCTTCGTCCTCAAGGACGAGAACACCTACTCGATCCAGCAAGACCTGGACAACGTGTCGGTGGAAGCGGAGCGGGACCATCACGGCATCATGCCCTGCAACGCCCTGGCCTGGGAACTCGTCCCTGGCGAGAACTACGGGCGCTCCCACGCTGAAGCGAACTACGCGGACCTCTTGGGTCTCGACGCGACCTCTCAGCAAATCCGGGAGATGGGGGCCATTGCAGCCCGCAACCTGATCTTCGTTCGCCCCAATGCGGCAGGCGGCAATCTGCGCAAGCGGATCGCTGAAGCCCGCAACGGCTCAGTCCTCTCCGGCAACGGCGGGGACAGTGGCGACGTTCAGCCTTTCCAGTTCAACAACTCCGCAGCGATCCAAACGCTCAGTGCGGAGAAGCAGGACCTTCAGCGTGGACTGGCGCAAGCCTTCCTGCTGACCGGCGACCTGCGCCGTGACGCCGAGCGCGTGACGGCCTACGAACTGCAAATGCTGGCGTCCGAGATCGAACAGGCGCTGGGCGGCACGTACTCCCTACTGTCCGTGGAACTCCAGGCGTGGCGCATCCGCAAGCTCATTGCGCAGATGCAGTCCCGCCAAGAGCTTCCCCCGATTGGCGACAAGATCGCCATCGAAGTCACCACGGGTCTCGAAGCCCTGGGCAAAGACGCCCAGGTCAACAAGGCCCGCACCCTCTTCGGTCTGTTCAACGAAGTGCCCCAGGCATTCCAACAGCAGGCCGCAGCGAAGCTCGACTTCGACGTGATCCTCACCCCGACCATCGCAGCCCTCGGCTTCCCTGGAGGCGTCAAGTCTGACGCGCAAGTCCAGCAGGAGCAGCAGGCACTCCAACAACAGGCCCTGGCCGGTGACGTAATGAAGGCAGCAGCCGGACCCGTCGCAGGTGCAGTGGCTCAGAACCAACTTGGACAATGAGCGACACCGCGCAATCCCAAGCAACTCCCTCCGCGACCCCTGAAGCCCAAGCGGCTCCGGTGGTCCCGGGGTCTCCCGAGCATCGTGCCGCGATGATCGCCGCTTACGACGCCCAGTTCACCCAGCACGCTCCGGCTCCCGCCGCGCAAGCTGAGGTGGCTCCGGCGACGCAAGCACAGACTGCAAATCAGCAGCAACTGCCGAGCGATCAAAGCGCCTCCCCCAAACCTACCGACGAGCCGAAGGTCGAGGGCGAACAGCCCAAGACTGACGAAGCCAAGAAGGGCGACCAGCCTAAGAACCTCGGTGATCTCTTCGCCTCCGGCGACCTCGTGGCTGGCTTCAACGCTGAAGCAGTCCCGGACACCGTGGTCTCGGCGTTCAAGGCCGCAGGCCTGGACGACGCAGCCATCGCTGCGATGCACGCGCAGTTCCGCGCCGGGCAGCAAGCCTTGCAGCGCGAACACGCCAGCAACCTGCATCAAGCCGCTGGCGGCAAGGCGCAGTTCGACGCCCTGGTTGCCTGGGGTCAGAAGAACCTGAGCCAAGAGCAGCGTCAGTTCTACGACGAGCAGCTGAATGGCCCGAATGCCGCCGAGGCAATCGCGGTCCTGGCGCAGCGCATGACCGCAGGCCAAGACCCCAAGGTCGTCCTGGCGAACACCAGCGCCGCCCCGGCAGTCACGGGCTTCCGTGACAAGACCGAGATGATGGCTGCGATGTCTGACCCCCGGTACAAGACCTCCGAGGCATACCGACAAGACGTCCGCGTCAAGCTCGCCGCCTCGCGCTTCTAAGCAACACCCCTCTTCAAGCCCCGCCTTTCTGCGTCCCATTCCCCGGGACCGGGCGGGGCTTCTCACATCCCTTCCCTATTAAGGAAAAGACGCAATGTCTTTCACGACTGACAACGGCAATCCCATCGCTTTCGGTACTGGCGCTTCCGGCACTGACGACCGCGCCCTCTTCCTGAAGCAGTTCGGCGGCGAAGTGCTGACCGCACTGACGGCCAATACGCTGACCGCAGGCAAGACCCGCGAGAAGTCCATCGGTGCTGGCAAGTCCTGGCAGTTCCCGCGTACTGGCGTGTCGAAGGCCGAGTACATCACTCGCGGCCAAGAGATGCTGGGCAACGGCTTCCTGACGGACGAAGTGACCATCACGGTCGATGCGCCGCTGACGGCCTCGCACTCGCTGTGGGACCTGGACCAACTGATGTCGCACTTCGACATGTCCTCGCCCATCTCGACGGAAATGGGCGCGGTCCTGGCCCGCACCGTGGACCAGAACGTGTTCCGTTCGATCATGCTGGCGGCCCGCACCGCCCCGTCCTCGGCCATCCCGGGTTCGGGCGGCACGCGAATCCTCGGCACCGGCCTGACCGGCGCTGAAGGCACCAAGGGCACCGACTGGATGGACGCCATCCGCAAGGCCAAGCGTGCCCTGTACGCCAAGAACGTCCCCGTGGGCGCAGCCATCTACATGGCCGTGAACTACACGACCTTCGACGCGATCAAGTACGCGCAAGACCCGAGCGGCCACTACCTCAACCTGAACTCCATGCTCAATCTGGCTGCGGCCGGTCTGGGTTCGGCAGTCTCGGAAGCCATCCGCTTCGAGGGCGTGACCATCATGCCGTCGAACCTGATCCCGAACACGGACGAGTCGGCGGAAGCCTCGGTGTTCTCGAAGTACCGCGCCGACTACTCGAAGTCGGCTGGCGTGATGTGGCTGTCGGATGCCGTCGCCACCCTGTCCCTGCTGGACGTGACGGTTGAAACGACCCGCGACGTTCGCCGCCAGGAAGACTTCATGGTCGCCAAGACCGTGAAGGGTCACGGCACCCTGCGTTCGGAATTCGCCGTGGAATTCGCCACGGAGTAATCCTCAACCTGCCCTCTCCCCTCACCGGGAGGGGGCATTTTTTTCGTCTCTTTCCCAATGCTTACTCGACTCCAAGCAGTAAACCAGATGCTCCTGCCCGCTGGCGAAAGCGTAATCCTCGTACTCGAAGAGGGCGCGGGGGACTACGCGAATTGCTCCGCGATCCTGGACGCCGAGACCGCGAAGGTATTGGCAAAGGGATGGCACTTCAACACCGACCGAGGGATCAAGCTGGTCCCCGACGTCGATGGAAAAATCCTGGTCCCGGCCAACACCCTGCGTCTGGACTACTGCGATCCCAAGCTCGACATCGCCCAGCGCGATGGCTACCTGTACGACCTCATCAATCACACCGACGTCTTCACGGAACCCGTGGTCGTGGACCGCGTGGTCCTGCTGACGTTTGAGGGGTGCCCCTACCACGTCCAGCGCGAGATCGTCGGCAAGGCCGCGCAGTTCTACCAGCGCAGCTTCGTCGGCTCCGACACCCTGGACAAGTACACCACTGAAGAACGGGCCGAGGCCACCGCCGACTCCCGCGACTCCGAGGTGGACGAGGACGACTACAACATCCTGAACAACCCTGACCTCGCCTACCTGCGTCGTCATTCCTTCCGCCGAGGCATCTGATGGACGGTCTTCTCCAGCCGCGCATCGGCGGTCTCTACCACGGCGTGAGCCGACAAGCAGACCTGCAACGCTCCCCGAGCCAGATGCAGGACCTGGAAAACTTCCTGCCCTCCGTGGACTACGCGGGCTTCGTTGACCGCAGCGGCACCAAGCTCATCAACGCGCTGGCCGCGCCGAACTACGCGACCGCAGGGCACCACTTCTTCCGCACGACTGATGGCGGACGCTGGGTCCTCCTGCGCCGCATGGAGTTCGGGACCATCGAAGTCCGCAGTCTCGACACCGGCATCCTGGCGACTCTCACGCTGGGACCTTACGTCCAGAACTACATCGGGTCGTCCACGGACGCCCTGCGATTCCTAACGATCTCGGACACCACCCTGATCCTCAATACCGCCGTGACGACCCAAGCGACCGTCACGCCTGCGCCGACCCTGACCTCGGCCTACCTCGTGGTCAAGCGGACGTCCACTGCTGCCCAGGCGTTCACTGCGACGTCTGCGGCTGGCGCGGGCCAGTTCGTCCTGAATAAGAACTCTGACTACACCCGCGACTTCATCGCGCTCCAGCTGGCACAGAACATCGCCACGGGGATGCCCGGGGTCAACACCTTCCGCGTGGCCCCGAACGTCATCCGCGTCTCGGGCACTCCCGCAGTCATCGCCTCCCTGGTCTTTACCAACGACTGGGATGATGGGGCCGCCGTGACCATCAAGGGCCGCGTGGGTGCCCTTAGCGACCTGCCGCCTACGTTCGAGCCTGGGGTCCCCATCATGGTGGACCTGGGCCAAGGTGACGCCAAGTCTTCCTATTACGTCCAGTACGACGCCAGCCGCAACGCCTGGGTCGAGTGCAGCTACGCTGTGCCGATCACCGCGACGACCGGCAGCTACCAGCCGGGCACCATGCCTATTCGCCTGCACCAGACCGGCCCCGCCGCGTTCGAGTTGCAGCCCTGCGACTGGGAACAGCGGAAGGTGGGCGACGACGACAGCAACCCGCTGGCGGGCTTTGTCGGCAAGCGCATCTCTGCCTTGGCTCAGTGGAAGGGCCGCCTCTGGTTCGCCGCTGGCGACACGGTGTACTCCACCCAGGCCGATGACCTCTTCAACTTCTGGCGCTCCAGCGCACGCGAAGTCCTCCCTGCCGACCCGATCACTCTGCCCGTTGAAGCTGACGACGTAGAGAACATCGAGTGGCTGGTGGGCTTCCGCTCCAAGCTGATGGTCCTGTGCGACAACGCGCAACTTGAAATCCCTGGTGAAGACCCAGTAACTCCGACGTCCGCCGTGATCGGCGTGGCGACCCGCTACCAGCTGGACGGAGCCTGCGAACCCAAGGTGATCGGGGACGCGCTCTACTACACCGGGCCGATGCCGAATCGTTCCGCACTCTGGGAATACCAATACGAGCAGCAGACCTCCAACAACTTCGCGGAGGACCTGAGCAAGCACGTCCCTGGCTATGTGCCTGGGCACGTCCGGCGCATCCGGGGCGCGTCCCAATCGGGCCGCGTCTTCATGCAGGCGTCAGGCGATCCTGGTGGCCTGTACGTCCAAACCTCCTACTGGAAGGACGGGCAGCGCCAGCAGAACGCATGGAGCCGCATGTCCTTCTCGGGCGTCACGACGATCCTGAGCTTCTGGGTCTACGCCGATACCGTCTTTCTGGCCGGGACCGGCGAGGGTCAGCTGAAGCTCCTGACCTTCGCGGTCGAGGCTGGGCTTGGTAATGACCCCCAGGCCGACGTTCGACTGGACTACCGCTCGACTGTGCAGCTGACCTGGAACGCCGCACGCAACCGCTCCGAACTCATCCTGCCTCCGGGCTACAGCCAGTACCCCTCCGTGGTCGTCCTGGTTGACATGGGTGACGGCTGGTTCCGCGAGTTCACCGGCACCTCGGTCTACGACGGGACGCAATGGCTCGCGCACTTCCCCGAGAACACCGGCAAGCCCTCGTGCCTCGTGGGGCTGCGCTACGCCCGCTCTGCGACGTTCTCGCCGTTCTACCCAACCGTGGGGGACAAGACGACGCCACTGGGCCGCCTCCAGGTCGCCCGGATCACGGTGGACTGCATGGTCTCCTGCGACTTCAAGGCGACCGTCACCCGGTCTGACCGAGTGCCCATGGTGAAAGCTGTGTCCCCCCGGACCATCGGGGCCGCCCTGGTTCCCAAGGTCTACCGGGACACCGCCATGACCGTCCCCTTCAACTCGCAGGGCCACAAGGCCGAACTGACGATCACCTCCACCAGCACGGGTCCCCTGTGCATCACCGGCCTGACCCTCCAGGGTCGCTACACCAACCCGAGACTCCCATGATCCGCGACGACCTCCCATCCACCTCTGACATGCTGATACTGGCCCGGACCCTACGGGCACCTGACCGCGAGGAACTGTTCCTCGGCACCGGCCAGCCGGACCCAGTGGACAGCATTCGGGATGCGATGGACGCGTCCTACCTCTGCGAGTCCCTGCGCTTCGATAACGGCACACTCGCCGCCATCTGGGGCGTGGTCCCCCAACCTGCCGCCACCGGCTCCATCTGGATGCTCTGTTCCGATGGGGTCGAGGCGCGGCCCTCTCAATTCCTCCGTGCGTGTCCTGCCCTAGTGCAATACGCGCACACCATATATCCGACGTTGCTCTGCGCCCCCTGGCGCGGCAATGCCCTCCACCTCCGCTGGCTCGAATGGCTGGGCTTCACGCCCGGCGCGGTCCACGGACACTTCCAACTCTACTCACATGTGCGGACCACTTGTAGTTCCCATCCTGATGCTGGCAGTTACAGCGGCCAGCGCAGTGATGCAACAGAACGCGGCAGACAACGCCGCTGACGCCAACGCAAAGGCTCAAGCAAACAACGCCCGTGAAGGCTACCGAGTCGCCCAGGAGAACGCCCGCAATGCGGACGCCCAGGCGTTCGAGGCTCAGACGGATCGCGCCCGCAAGGCGCAGCAACAACTCTCTATGGCCCGAGTGATCGCCGCGCAAAACGGCGGGTCTCTCGCTGCCCGAGCGATCAACATCAATGCCGGTGCCGCCGAGGACTACTCGCGTATCGACGCGGGCCTGACCAATCAACGGTCGTCCGTCCAAGGTCAGATGGCCGCTCTGCAAACGCAGAGCCAGGACGCAGTGGCCCAGACGCGTGCGCAGTTCTCCGCGAACCAGACGCAGTTCCTGTCCACCATCGGGTCCGCCGCCGTCAGTTCCGCTGGCATGGCCTATTCCAATATGTCCGCCATCGACGCCGCGAAGAACAAGACGCCGGACTACCAACTTCCGAAGAAATAACCCATGGCCGAAGGCAATCAGCAGCAACGCAAGATGTCTGCGACCCCACGACGCTTCGCGTCTGCTGGGGACTTCGCGGACGCGCCCAGTACCAAGACCGACCTGTACCGCCCGACCGCCGCCCAGGTGCAAGGGACGGGGCAGCAGATCGCCGCACTTGGCGAGGCCCTGGGGTCGTTCTTCAACACGACGGTCCAGACCATGGCGTCCGTCAATCAGATCAACCAGCGCGAACAACTCATCCAGATTGAGCGCGAGAACCACGCCCTGTCTCTCCAGGCCGGTGTGGATCGGGCGGCAGGTAAAGAGAAGGACCCGCGCTATTCGGATCGCCAAGCGTACGCGGCGGCCTATGAAATCTCCGCAGCCGACGATCACGCCCTGGACCTGAACGAAGGCCTCCGGGCAAAGTTCGCGGGGCTGGACCTATCGGACCCGACCATCGACCTTCACAAGATGGCCGAGGACTACTACCGCGAGAACGTGGGTAACGGCACCGGCCAGGGTCAATATGACGCCCGGCTCCTGCACCGCTACACGTCCGCATCGCAGTCACTGATCCAGCAGTTCAACGACGGCCAACGCTCGACCATCGAGTCGAACGCCCGCGCCGACCTGATCTCCAACACGACCCGGCAACTCCTAAGTCCCACCGGAATCACGACGCCCCAACTGGCGACCCTGCGAGAAGACGTCCTTCGCCTGTCGCACGGCGACGTCGCGGTGGCCGACAAGCTCATGATGACCGCCCTGTCCGGGCAGCAGAACGCCTTCCAGGGCGACTCGATCCTGCGGTCCATGCAGGACCTCGGGATGGACCGGAGCGAGCCGGAGTTGTTCAACAACATCTCGGCGCAGGTCTGGAAGAACCAGTCCACGGTCAAGACCCGCGACGCGGGCATCGCGCTCCAAAACTGGAATATGGACCTCGCGGTCGAGCAGGCCAAGTACCCCAACGGCGTCCTCCCTATCGAGCGCGTCATGGAGTTCGCCAGCCGCGCTCAAGCCATCGACGGCGTTCACGGCGTCGGTATCGAGCGCTTCAACATCGAGCGCCTGATGGAGCAGTCCGCAAAGCAGAAGGTCCGCAACAACGTCATGCTTGGCGTCATGCGCGGCACCTACGGCAATGCGGACCTCGCAGCGGCGTCCCGCGCCAACGGCGACTCATCGCCCGCCGAGACGATCAAGAAGGACTTCCAGTCCTACATGCAAGCGGCGCTGGGCAGCGACCCGGACCTCAACGCTACACGCGATGACCTGGGCAATATCCGCCCTCTCCTGACCGCCGCATCCAGCGCCAAGTTTGGCGTCTGGACCGCGCAGAATTTCCAACGCTTCGGCATGTCCCCCTGGGACAAGGAGACCGTCGAGCGCGTCAGTTCCGGCCTTATGGGCAATGACCTCGACGCCATCAAGAACTCGTACACGGCCCTTCGCGCCGCCCGAGACGCCGGGGTGTCCCGCGACAACGCGGGCGAACTCTTCGGCGGCAACTCGGTGGCCGAGGCGCACTTCAACGGCCTCGACATCCTGGTGCGTGGTGGCATGCCCCTCGACCAAGCGGCCAAGTCCCAGGTCGAACATTACTTCGACGCCAAGGAGATCGGTGACGCCGCCAAGACCGGCAACGTGCCCCAGGCCATCGCCAACGTCCTGGGTCCCGTGTCCGGCAGGAAGCCCGCCGAGATCGTGGAAGCTCTCGCCAAGGCGCAGAAGTCAGCGATCCTGGACAGCACGGACCGCAACAGCTTCTGGGGCAGCACGTACATCGCTGTGAACGAACAGGACCGCGTGCCGCTACAGGCGTCCATGCTCGCCATTGCCCAGCAGTGGCGCAACGCGGGCAAGGCCATCGACATTGATGAGCTTGCCAAGGCGGCTGTGGGCGGCGCAGGTAAATGGGTCGTGTACCCAGGAGCCGGTGGTGGCCTCACGGCTTACCGGAATTCCTTTGGCGACCTGGGCACATCCCTGGCCGCGCCAATCAACCACACCGGCCCGATGTCCACCGAGAAGGGCTACCGCCCCATCATGGCTTTCGGGGCCAAGGTCATCAACGCGGCCGGTGAGGTCGAGGACACACTGGCGACCTTCCGCGAAGACAGCGAGCGTGCGATCAAGACCTTCCCCGGCAAGTTCACGGGGGACTACGACAAGTTCTACGTGGACCGCCAAGGTCCTGACGGCCTCGCGCTTCTCCACGACTCCAACGGCATGGTCCCCATGTTCCGGCCCGGCGAGTCGATCACCTTTGAGGGTAAAGCGGTCAAGGTCCCTGTGGACCCCCAGGCCGCCGCTGCGTTCTTCCGCGAACACTTCCAGGACTCTGGCTTCATGTTCAAGCAGGACGGCGCACCCGGCCCTGATGGACAGACGTGGCAGGCGTATTACGCGCCCCGCGTGAAGCTGGACGAACGCGCCCGCGACCGAGCCATCCGTAACCGCAACGCGAACGCCTCCGGGCCGTGGTGGCGCGGGAACGACTCGATGGTCCCGACGGTCCCGGACATCCCCGAGCAACAACCCAACATTGAGTAAGACATGAACCCCACCGCAACCCCCGAGCGGGTCCTGCCTCCGACACGGGCCATGCCCTCCGATCTGGACTACCGCCAGGTAGCCAGTGAGGCGTGGCAGCGCCAGCTGGACGGGATGCAGTCCCGTGGCGAACTCAATTTCACCTCCTGGACCGGATCATCCCGCCCCACCCGGGGCTGGGACTTCGGGTCCTTCTCGAACCACGTCAAGATGAACACTCCCTCTGTACCCAAGTTTGAAGGCGCGAACGTGGCGATGCCTTGGCTGGCCCAGGCCACCAACATCGTCCGTGGCGCTGAAGGCTTCGAGGCTGCGGCCTATCACGGCTTCGGCAGCGCGGCCCGCAACGCTGGCAAGTTCCGCGTGACCCCCGGCGACACCATCGGCTCCGATGAGGTCTCGGTGGGCTACGGGTTCAACCTGACCCAGAAGGGCGGTCGTCAGATGTACGAAGCTGCGCTCGCCGGTCAGGACGCCCCTGGCTTTGACGACGTGCTGAACGGACGCAAGCCGATCTCCCGCGCCAACGCCGACCGCCTCCAGGAATACATGATCCTGGAGAAGTCCCGCATCCTCGACTCGCTGAACCGCAAGGCAGGCAACGTGCCCCTGCGCGATCACCAGCGTGCTGCGATGGTCTCGATGCTCTACCAGGGCTACAGCCCCAAGGCTCTCCTGGAGGCCATGGCGCGAGGCGACTCCGACGAGGCCGTCGCTGACCTCCTGCGCAGCACCGGCAATGCGAAGTTCAAGACCCGCCGCAACCTGGAGGCCGCCCTGTTCCTCGGGGCCAAGGCTGAAAGCTACTACGACAACTCCACCAACCAACTGCAAGGCCGAGCAGGCTGACGCAAACCCGGAACCCCATGGACATCTCGAATCAACCCGAAGCCTCGGGTTCCCCTCTCGACACCCCGGCCCCTGCGGTCGCCCCTGGCAACCAGATGGTCGCCGCCCAGCCCTCCGCGCCTCCGCTGAACGACGGCTGGAAGGCTGACGAAACCGTTGCCCACCTGGACGACCCTGATTGGGTCGATGCCTTCAAGGCCAACTGGATGGTCAGCACCATCGCCGGTCAGCTTTTCCGACACGCTGGCCTGGACGACGCGGACCCGGCAGACCCGACGAAGGGCACCTTCGACCCTTTTAAGCACTACGGCGCAGTCAAGGACACGCTGCCTGAAGAAATCAAGCGTGCTGTCTTCGACGGGCAGTTCGATCACGTCCGCTCCGAATCGGAGTGGGACCGGCAGCAAGCCCTCGTGACCATGAACCTTGCTGACCGGCGCACCGCCGCCAGCGAGAACTCATCGGGCGTGGCGAACTTCATGGGGTCCATGCTGGACATCCCGACGCTCCTGAGTTTCGGTGTCCTGATGCCGACTGTGGCTGGCGGGACCATCGCGGCCCGTGCTGCCCAAGGCGCGGCCATTGGTCTCCTAGACGCTGGTGCGTCCGAGGCGGCCCTGCAAAACCTGGACCCCACTCGCACGAAGGAAGAGGCCATCATGTCCATCGGCGGCGGCGTCTTCATCGGCGCTGGCCTGGGCACTGCCGCTGGTCTGATCTCCAAGAAGTTCCACCCTGGCTCCCCGGACAATCCCCTGATCGAAGGCGCTCCTGCGATGGACACCTTCGAGCAACGGGTCGGCCAAGCCTACCCCGAGGGCGACGCCCGCTCCACGGTTGACGCCGCGACGGGCGGGTCCATCGGTGCCGCCGCAGTGCGGCACGACGACTTCTCGATTGCCGTGGGCGACTCCAAGTCGGCCCGGCTGGTCGATGCGGCCCTGAGTGCCCCCACGCCCATCGGACGTCTGAACGGCTACATGGGCAACGCCCAGGAAGCCATCGTCAAACTGTTCGACCTGGGCGGGCTGGCGACCAAGCGCAACATGCGCGGCCAAGCCCACGGCGTCGAGGCCGAATCCTGGCTGCGCCACTACCAGCACATGGGCGAAGCCACCGTCCGCGACATCGACACGCACATGCGTGAAGCGATGATCGAGGTGAACGGCTGGACTAGCTCCAAGCTGGGCGGCGCTGCCGACCAGATCACCCAAGGTCTCTGGGACCCGCGCAAGCTGACACGGGAGGTCTACATCGACCTCCTGCGCAACCAGCGAGCCGCCATCGTCACCGGCAACACTAAGGTGGATGTCGAGGCACTGAAGACCCTGACCGACCTGGGACTCCACCAGGAGCAGGCCGCCATGGTGCTGGGCAAGGTGAAAGCCTCCAGCAAAGCCTACGGCGATCACCTGGACTCCATGTGGGCCGAGGCCGAGCGCATCGGGCTGGCGACTCCCGAAATGCGCAAAGAGAACTACGGGATGCCGGTGATCTACAACACCCAGGCGCTCGCTGAGAAGCGCGGGATCGCCCGTGCCTTACTCATGCGCAACCGGGCGGATAACCCGTCCGAAGAGTTCCTGATCGAACACGGCTACATCAAGGACCCCAACGCCAAAGTCCCCGCAGGCGAGACTGAAGCCGCTGGCCCTACCTACTCATCCTGGCAACAGATCGTGGACGCTCAAGACCACGGGATGCAGGACGATATCCTGACCCACTACCGTGGGACGCTGGAAGACCTCCGCATGGAGGAAGTACACCAGCGTGTGATGAGTGCCCAGCAGGCGCAGTTGAAGGCCACCGAAGAGTTCGGTGACTTGGCCTCGGGTCTCTCAGAAGCCAAGAAGGACCTGAAGAACGCATCGCTCAAGATGATGCGTGCCGAGGTCCGCAACTCCGAGGCCAGCTGGCACGCCCGGTCTCTCGCGTCCGCTACCCGCGCCGCAGAGAAGGCCGAGCGAGACCTGATCGCCATCCGCAAGAAGGTCGATGATCCCGATAGCCTCCTGGCCGACGTGGAACGTCAGGTCGATGCGGACGGTCGCCAGCAGGACGCCGACACGGCACTCCACCTGGAGTCCGCCGTGGAGGTCAAGGACGCCCGCGCCCTGGTCAACGACCTGCGCGGCCAAACCTACAAGGAAAAGCGCCGCCCTTCCCTGGAACCTGCCGAAGCTGCAAAGCTCCAGCAGGAACTGGCCGAGGCCATCGAGCGCCGCAACGCTGCCGTCGCAACCCTCAAGGAAGCGCGTGCTGCGTTCGACGCTACTGCGGCCCAGCGCCGCATGGGACTCACTTGGCGCGAGGCGGTGGGCAAGGAGGTCAAGCGCCTCATGCACGCCGAGGAACTGGCCCCGGACGCGCCCGGTCTTCGCTCGACCCTCATGGCCCAGCGCGAACGCTTGGACGCCATGGCCGACGCATACGCCCGCGCAGAAGCCCACTGGCGAAACGCCAGTAGCATCTACCGCGAAGCCCGGACCGCCAGCAAGCTAGGCAGGATCGAACTGGCTCAGTCCGCCAAGGAACTGCGCCGCGCCATCCGCGCCCGCACTCGCGCCGAAAGCCGCAGCCCACTCTCTCACGAAGTGGACGACTGGCTCGACCGGATGTCCGGTGCCGACTCCCGACGCCCTGGTGGCCTTCTGCTTGACGCTGACCCCATCACGGGTCGCCTGCGCGAGCGGACGATCAAGTGGCGTCCCGACGAGTTCAAGGAACTCATGGACGAGGGCTTGCTTCACAGCGACCCCATCTATGGCCTCCAGCGCTACTCGAAGGACATGGGGGCCGAGATCGCCATCCATAAGGCGTTCGACGGTCGAAGCAACGTGGACATCATGAAGGGCATCCGTGACGAGTACCACGCCCAGATCGAGAAAGCCCGCGCCGCTGGCGACACCAAGTGGGTCGAGCGCCTGAATCACTCACTCCAGAAAGCGGAGAAGGACGTGGCTCAAGGGTTCGACCGCATTCGCGGGATCGCCTACGAGAACACTGACCGCAACGGTCTCCTGTGGCTCGCTGACACCATTGGCCGCATTGGCCTCCTGCGCTATGTGGGCGGCTTCGTGCAGGGCTTTGTGGGTGAGGTAGCCACGTCTGCTGTTGCGGCCCGTGGCGGCGCTCTGGGCCTCGGCAAGACCATCACCACGATGGGCCGAGACATCCGGTACATCCTGAAGAACGCTGAGAAGGGCGACCCTGGCTACAGGGAACTCGCCAAGATTCTCGGGACCTTCGAGAACTCCATCCACATGGGCCTGAGCGATCGGGCCTACGGCGGCGGCCCCGGCGACATCGCTGGGATCGGCACCGGGCTGGTGAAGAAGACCACCGCCGCGTTCGACCGCGCAACGCACCTCGCCGCCGACAAGATCGCCACCGTGACCCTGCTGAAAGGCTGGTCCGACATGGCACGTCGCAGCGCCGGTCTGGTGCAGCTGTCGAACATCGCGGAGTGGACGAAGAAGGTCCACGCGGCCAAGGGGTCCTGGGACACCGTGCTGCCCGAGAAGGTCAGGCTGGACCTGCTGACCCTGGGCATCGGTGAACAAGAGGCTCGCAGTATGGGCCGACAGTTCGCCATGCACTCCGAGACCGTCAAGGATCACGGCGGGCTGGTCAAGCCGAACATGCACAAGTGGATTGCCTCCGGCAACCCCGAAGGGCGTGAGATGGCTGACCTGCTGTCAGTGGTCCTGGAGAAGACGCAGAACCGCGCCAGCTACGCCAAAGGCATGGGCCACATGCCCCTGCTGATGGACAAGTGGTATGGCAAGCTGTTCCTCCAGTTCCAGTCCTACGGTCTCCAGTTCTTCAGCAACTTCATGCGGGTCAATGCGCAACGCATGGCCCTGACGCCCACCGACCTCCGGGCCTACCAGGCCATGAGCCTGATGCTCGCCGCTGGCGTCATCACGACCGAGATTGCCTATGTCCGCGCCAGGGGTCGCAGTGACCTCCAAGGAACCACTGCGTCTCTCCCTGAGCGCGGCAGCAGCGAACACATCAAGGACGTCGTGATGCGCAGCGGGATGCTTGGCTACATGAGCAGCTACGTCGATGCGGGGCTGACCACGGCATTCCCTGCCCTCAAGGGCGCGGGGTCCAAGTACAGCAACAACTCGAACTGGCTGGTGAACCTGCTGGGTCCCGGCTACGGGGTCCTCGACACCGTATCCAGTGCCTCTGCCAACGCGGCAGCGGGCGACTGGAGCCGCGCCGGGCGGCAACTGAAGACGCTGATTCCAGCGCGACAACCCGTCGATCTCCTGCATGGACTCGGCATGACACTAACCAACTAGGGCGGCGATGGCCGCCGTTTTCAATGACGACGACCATCTCCCAACCCTGGGCCGCCTACACAACGGACGGCATTACCAAGCGGTACACCTTCGGGTTCCCCTACCTCAACCGCGCACACATCATGGTGACGCGGAATGGCGGGGCACCCGCCCTCTTTCGCTTCGTTGACGATCACACCCTCGAAGTCCACACGCTCTTTGGGGAACCGATCCCCGAGGGCGAACCTCTCAAGATTTTCCGACAGACCCCCGACCTGGACGCTTTCGCGGACTACAAGGACGGGGCGCTCCTGACCGCTGACGAACTGAACCGCGCACGCCTGCAAGTCCTGTATCTCATCCAGGAACGCTCAGGCGGCATTGCAGGCTCAGTGGCCGTCGTGGTCTCTGCGCTGACCAATGAGATCGAGACGATCTCCGGCGCACTCTCCGGTCTCCAGTACGCGCAGGGCCAGCTTCTCGCCGGCCTGCAAACGCTCGACGTCCTGGGCGCTCGCATGGAGGCGATTGAAGACGGCCAAGCTGCGCTTCAGACGCTCATTGACGAAACCATTGCCTCCTTCGAGGGGACCACTGGCCTCGTCGTGACGCGACTGGATAAGGTGGAAGCCGAGCAGAACAACCTGCGCTCTGCGGTGTCATCGCAAATCGCAACGCTGGCCGGGAACGACATGGCCTTCGCGTCTCGCGTGGATTCCGTCGAGGCCAAGGTGGACGCCCTGGAATCCGCCGAGGGCGGCGGCGACCGCGATGACGACATCATCGCCGCGTCGATCATCACCACCACGATTGCCGAGGCGAAGTCCCACTACTCCCAGGCCAAGACCCTGACCACCCTCAAGTCCCAGTTCGGTGACGTCGAGGCGATGATCCAAACAGAGTCCACCACCCGGGCGTCCAAAGACGCCGCACTGGCCCAGCAGATCACCCAGCTTCAAGCGGAGATCGGGGACAACTTGGCCCAGGTCATTGAGGACATGAGTGCCGAGATCACTTCGGTGAACGGGCGCGTCTCCCGGGTCGAATCTAACTACGCCCTCAAGGTCATGGCCCAGCGGGCAGATGGTCGTCCCGTCATGGCGGGCATCGCCCTGAACGCCACGGCTTCGGACGACTACACCGGGTCCGAGATCGTCATGGCCGCGCAGCGGCTGGTCTTTGTGGACTCCAGCAACCCGAACGGCGACCTGAAGCCCATGTTCATGGCGGGCAACGTGGACGGCTCCCCGACCTTCGTGATCCCCTCGAACGTCATGGGCGACAGGATGTACCCGGGACGCCTGCTGGTCGATGGGTCCGTTGAAGCCCGGAGCATCGCTGCGAACTCGATCACCGCTGACAAGCTGGTGGCGGGGACCATCACAACCGACAAGCTGGCCGTGGGCCTCGGCGCGAACCTCCTGACCGCTTCGGAATTCACCGAGCGTCAGGGGACGTCCCAGATTCCCGCTGGCTGGTATCTATCCACGGCGGGCAACATCAATGCCAACTGGATCGCAGGGCAATACGACTGGCCCGGCTACACCATCCTGGGCGGTCACACCTTCGCCATCCGCCAGTTGAACGGCACCATTGGCTCGACTGTGATTGACCTGGGCTATGCCTTCATTTACAGCGACCTGATCCCCGTGATCGCGGGTACTCGTTACGAGTTCTCAGCATACGTGGGCGCTCACCGCTGCGCCGGGGATATCTCAATCTGGTGGTACGACTCCGCTGGTGCTGGCGTCGCTTCAGTCGCCCCGGTCACGCCCCTCGCTGACACCCAAATCGCTGACGGCGTAGCCGCTGGCGGCACTGCGCTCGCAGGGTATCGCCGGATCGGCGGGATCATGCAAGCCCCGGCCGGTGCCGCTGGTGCCCGGGTCATCATCCGCAAAGGTCAGCACACGTCCGCCAACGCCGACAGCTGGCTGTTCATCACGAAGCCTTTCTTTGCTGAGACGACCACCACGGCCACGCGGCTCTCGCCTTACACGCCTGGCGGCCTTCGCACCCTCATCACCCCCAGCGGCATCTCGACCCCCTCGCTCTCTGCGCTCTCCGCGAACCTGGGATTCCTGATGAGCGGCACAGCCGGGGGTCTCCGCACCGAGATGGACGGCGCTCAAATCCGCGTCTACGACGCGAACAACGTGATGCGCGTGCGTATGGGTATCTGGTAATGCCCGCTGGTCTCCAAGTCTTCGACGGGAATGGCCGGATCACATTCGATACGAACTACCGCGTCTCCCGGATGTTGGGGTCTTTCCAGCCCCCTATGGGCACGGGCGTCTACACGGACAACCGCCTGACCACGGGCATCCCCTTCGCCTTCTATGTGTATGAGGGGATCGTGGACACCTTCGGTCCCTACGACGCCATGCCACACCTGACCGCACCGAAGGTCAGCTTCTCTGGAAACACCATGACAGTCACACGCAACTACTTCCCGACCGAGGGGCAGAACGAAGTCTGCACCCTCTACTACGGAGTTCGCTGATGCCTGGAGGTCTCGAAGTCTACGGTGACTCCGGGCAGGTCCAGATCGACGGCTCCACCGCTCACATCACTCTCCTGCGTAAAGGGACGGTAGTGAGCGGTACCACGACGCCCACCGGCTACGGCACCAGCTTCGCCAGGATCGCCGTGAATGCCGGGGAAATCCTGGCGTTCCGGCCCGCGCCCGGTCAGTACGCGAACCTCTATGGCCGCTACAACGGCGTGGTGTCCCTGATCGTCACTGGTCTCGGGACCGCCGTTGATTACTGGGTCTTCTCGCCGCACCAAGCCTCCGGCCTGAACTATGGGCTGCAAGTCTTCAACGAGTCGGGCGGCCTGATCTACGACACCGGACGCCCCGTCATGAACGTCGTGGGTGAACACGGCGGCACAGGCGGCCCAGTAGCCTGGGCGGCGTCAAGCGTCGCAGTGATCCCCGTGACGACCTACGCCGGCATCGACCGCCGCATTGAATACCTCGCCCCAGGCGCGACGGGCGCTCCCGACTACATGATGTTCATCATCGCCACGATGGGCCTCATCGCCATCTCAGGCAACACGACCACCACCGCCAATCAACTCATTTCCCAAGCAGCCACCGGCCCGTATAACGCGGGCGGCGTCGGCCCGCCGACTGGCTGGGTCTACGAAGGCAACAACGGCGTGGACAACCGATTCATGGTCATCTCGACCGACAACTTATAGGAGGCCCATGGCCGAACTCTGGTATCGCACCGGGACGCTCACGTTGACCCAAGGGTCGCGGGAAGTCTCAGGTGCAGGATCGGCGTTCCTTGCGAACGTCCGAGCCGGTGACATGCTCATCGGCCCCATCATGGATATGTACGAGGTCACGGCTGTCCTGTCGGATACCGCGCTTCGCATCAACAAAGAATATGCTGCTGCGTCGTACGTCGGGACTGACTGGTCCATCGCGCCGACCACTGCAAACTTGAAGCAGTTGTCCCAGCAAATCTCATCGCTGGTGGCGCTGTATCAGGAAATCCCTGCCGACGTTGAGGCCGCCCAGGCCGCAGCCAACGCAGCTGCGTCATCCGCAGAAAGCGTCAGGGCCGCCGAGGCCAACGCCAAGGCGAGCGAGACGGCAGCGAAAAGCTCTCAGACCGCCGCGGCTACTTCCGCCACGAACGCGAACACGTACCGGGGCAACGCCCTGACGTACTCCACCAACGCCAAGACTTCTGAGACGAACGCCAAGACCTCCGAGACCAATGCGAAAGCATCGGAGACGGCGGCGAAGACGAGCGAGACGAACGCAGCTGCTTCGGCGGCTGCGGCAGTGGTCTCGGCCTCGGCACTGAACAACCTCACGAACACTGTGGCGGCTGTGCAAACCGTGGCGAACGCGGCGATCCCCATGGTCCAGAAGGGCGCGAATGGTGGCGTAGCAGACCTCGACTCCCTGGGCCGTCTGCCGGTCGAGCGACTGCCTTACGCGACCACGCTTCCGACCGCTGCGCACAACCTCAATACGTATGTCGCCCCCGGCGAGTGGTATCAAGGCACCACGGCATCGGCGTCCGTGGCAAACGGATACCCGGAGGGCGCGGCGCTAGGCATGTTGGCCGTCAAGGCTTATGGGACGGCTGTGGTGCAGGAGTACACGAACCGTGCTTCGGCGGGCCGAAAGTGGTGGCGCACCCAGGTCAATTCGACTACGTGGTCTCTGTGGTTCGAGGTCGCAAGCACCGCCACCGCTATGACCAGGACGGCGCTCGCCGTAACGACTGACGCCAATACGATGACGGCGGACAACACGTTCTACATCTGGACCGCTTCGTCAGTAATCGGCGCGAACTTCCCCACCTTCTCCGCAGGATTCACACCAGCCGCAGGCTACATGCGCGTTTATTACGGAAACGCGGCACAAGTCTCCCAGGAGCTTACGTTCCTCATTAGCGGGAACAAGCCTCGAACATTCTTCCGCTTCGGGAACTCGACCACCGGGGTGTGGCAACCCTGGAAGTCCACCAGTGCGTGGCACTCTGCTGTCGGCCTACCGAACACCAACTGCGGCGATATCTACGTCGATGGTCAGGGCTGGTATTCCTGGGACGGTACGGCCTACGCGCTGACCGGCCCAAACGCGCTGGCCCACGGCCAGTGTCGGTTCTACTACACCAGCGCCACCGAATGCCGCCTTTATCCCTACGGCGGTAACGGGCTGGCGATCAACGGGAAGCAGTATCGGCTCCCGTCAACCTACGTGTCCGTCAGCAACGCATCCTTGGCGGCAAGCACGCTGTATTACGCGTACGCCCGAGATAACGGAAGTGGCGGCATTGCCGTGGATTTTCTACTGGCGTCTAGCAACCCCCACTCCACGCATACGGACGGCGTGGAGATTCGTACCGGGGACCCCCGCTACACGCTGGTCGGAATGGCGATCACAAGCCCGTCAGGTCAGTTCTCTCAAACCGGGAGCGGGCGTTACGTGGCCTCCTGGTTTAACCGCCGCCCCGTAGCGATAGCAGAGTCAGCGAGCAACAACACCACGGCGTCTACTTCCTACGTGAAGCTGCAAAACGGCGTCTACACGTTGCTGTGGGCTGGAGACTCGGCCATGTTGTCCGCGACCGGCATCGTCCGGCCTGGGGTAAATGGAGGTGGCGGCGGCTATATGGTGATGACGGTCAACGGCACCGCGATCTCTGGAGGCCAGGGGTACACCCTCAGCGCAACATCAGGCACCCAACAAGCAAGCGTCGCCACCACCAGCTATTACGCCAACTCTGATGGGTACTACAACTTTGCCCCGTATGGGTTCACGAGTGCGTCTGCTAATCCAGCCACTTTCTATCACGACGTTTCGGCATTGACTTACGTATGAAAAAAATCGGCCCGACCTTCACCCAGGAACTGGAGGCCAAGGGGCTTCTCGGCCTGGGATTTTCGTGGGGCAACGACACAGGCGAACTACGGTTCAACGATGACGTCACCGCAGCAGAGCGGGCCGCAGTCGAGGCGGTCCTTGCCGCCCACGACCCCGACGCCGCTCTGCCTGCACCCGCGCCCGAGTCCGTCTCGCGCTACCAAGGCCGCGAGGCGATGCGCCTGACTCCCTACGGCAACCCCGAGGACGGCGTGTCCCTATTCGACGCCGCCGAGACGCTGCTGGCCCGTGAGGACACTCCGGCTTACTACGTCCGCGCCTGGGAAGAACTCCAGACCTTCGACTTCGATAGCCCCATGCTCATCGCGGTCGCTGACGAACTCGGACTCACCCGCGAGGATCGAGTCAGCCTGTTCCTCTTTGCGGCCTCCCTGAAGGCCTAACGTCAAACCATAACCTGAGAAATCGCATGACCACTTTGCTCCGCATCTACGCCCACAACGGCCAAGTCACCGGCCTCGTTTTCGGCAACGAACACCCCAGCGCCATTGGCGTCGAGGTCCACTCCGATAAGGTCGAAGACCTCAAGGCCTCCCTGGCTACCCTGGCACCTCGCGGTGTCGGCTCGCCGTGGCCTCCGGTCGGCTCCAAGCCCGCCGAGATGCCCAAGCCCGCCCGTCGTGGCGCGGCCAAGGACTAAGCCGTGAATGACGACCTGAACCTCTGGAAGTCGCTGGGAGTCCTGGCACTCGTGGGGGTCGTGATCGCCATCGGCAAGATGCTCGTGTCCAACGAGAAGTTCTGCTGGCGGCTGGCCGTGGGCCGCGCCATCGTGAGCGCCGGTCTCGCCATCGCCGCTGGGTCCATCCTCGCGTTCATCCCGGGGGTCTCCATGCTCGCCGTGGTCGGCTTGGCCGCCGCGTCTGCCGTGCTGGGCGAACAGTTCCTGGAGCGTCTGATCCAGGCCAAAGCCTCGGGCAGCTAATGCCTGCACGTCCCAAGCCTCCCCCGGAATCCCTGGGGGTCTTGGGGCAGTCCTACACCATCCAGTCTCTCCCCGCCGACCAGCTGCCAGAAGCCTACGGGCTGCACTGGGCTGACGACCGGCGCATTGAAGTGCGGGACTCCATGTCCCCCTTCGACCTCCGCGACACCACGCTCCACGAAGTCTTCCACGCCATCCGCGCCGCCCAGGGCCGTGAGTACGGCGGGGAGACCGAAGAGGACTACGTGCGCTCTCTCGCCACCGGATTGACCGTGGTGCTTCGGGACAACCCCGCATTCGCCAAGTGGCTCATCAATCACCCCAAACGGAAATGACCGACGAACAAATCAACAACGAGCCGCTGATCCGCCAAGCCTTCGAGGCCGCGCTGATCCGTGGCCTGAATGGTCAACCCCTCACCAACAAGGAAGGGGCAATCACTGACGACGAGGGGAACGTCCTGATGGGCGCTCCCGAGGCCTCGTTCCTCTCCGTGGTCCGGGCCTACCTGAAGGACCTGGAGAAAGACAGCGACGGCAAGGGCAAGGTGCCCCAGCAAGGCAAGCCCACGGCGCTCATGGACTCGTTCCTGAAGTCTCAGGCAGGCAAGAAGCTGCCGTTCGCTAACCGGGTGCAATGACGGAGCGGACGTCACCCTGGTGGTGGGACTACCCAGACGACCCCATCAAGAGCGACTTCCGCAACCTAGCCTTCCTCATCTGGGAGCATCTGGCGCTCCCCTCCCCAACTCCCGCGCAGTTCGACATTGCCTACTTCCTCCAGCATGGCTGGGCTGGCTACGGCCAGCGTGATGACGGCACCTACTTCGAGTGGTTCGGACCAGAAGCAGTCGAGCCTGACCGCACCGGCTGCGTCCGGCTGGCCGAGCCTCACCTGTTCCGCGAGGACGTCCTGGAAGCTTTCCGGGGCATCGGTAAGTCCTACCTGACTTCCGGCTTCTGTCTGTGGCGGCTGCTTCGCCGCCCGTACGAAGAAAAGATTCTGGTGGTCTCCGCGTCCGGCACCAAGGCCAAGGAGTTCGTCTCGATGACGAAGACGCTCCTGAACACCATGGACCTCTTCGCGCATCTGCGATCACGGGACGACCAGCGCGACACCGCCTACGCCTTTGACGTGGACGGAGCCAGCATCTCCCAGTCGCCTTCGGTGAAGGCCGGTGGTATCACCGGGCAGATCACTGGCTCCCGGGCCACGCTGATCGTCGCGGACGACATCGAGGTCACGGACAACTCCCGGACCGTCGAGGCCCGCGAGCGCCTGCTGTACAAGACCAACGAGTTCTCCGCGATCAAGGTGACTGGCGGGGCCGACGTCATCATGCTGGGCACGCCCCAGACTGAAGAGTCGATCTACACCAAGCTCATCAAGTCAGCTGGCTACATGGGCTGGATTCTCCCGGCCCGCTATCCCACCGCCGAGAAGCGCGACTCCTACCGGATCACGCGTGAAGGCGGGATGGTCCTGGACTGCCTGTGCCCCCGCGCACGTCAGGTGGACCTGGACCCGCTGCTGGCCTGGAAGCCCACGGACGCCGAGCGCTTCACCGAGTTCGAGTTGCTGAACCGGGAGTCCAAGGGCCGGGCGTACTTCGCCCTCCAGTTCCAGCTGGACACCTCCCTCAGCGATGCCGAGCGGTATCCGCTCAAGCTGCGTGACCTGATCGTCATGCACATCGACACGTCGTCCAAGAACCCCAAGGCTCCCCGAGCCGTCGTGTGGGGTCCCGACTCGCAGTCCAAGAATCGCCGGGACGACCTGCCGGTCGCCGGGTTCTCTGGGGACCACTGGCTTGGGCCGCTCTTCGTTGACCCCGAGTGGGCCAGCTTCGAGCAGGCCGTGATGTTCGTGGACCCCAGCGGTCGCGGGAAGGACGAGACGGCCTGGGCCATCGTGAAGGTCCTCAACGGCCTCATGTACGTCGTGGAGGTCGATGGCTTCGCTGGTGATCCTGGCGAGGCGATGATTCGGCTGGCCCTGGCCGCCCGAAACCACAACGTTCACGAGATCGTGGTCGAGCCGAACTTCGCTGGTGGAGTTTGGATCAACGCCTTCCAGCCTGTCCTGGCGAAGCAGTGGCCCCCGTCGAAACCCGGGGAGACCGCTGGATGCTCCGTGATCGAAGCGGAGTGGGCGCGAGCGCAGAAGGAAGTGCGCATCATCGACACGCTGGAACCCGTCATGACCAACCATCGTCTCGTCTTCAACGAGTCGGTGGCGAAGGACGAGGTGCTGTGCTACCAGCTGACGCACATCTCCCGCGAGCGGGGATGCCTGACTCACGATGACCGTGTGGACGCCCTGGCTGGCGCTGTCTCCCATCTCCATAAGGTCCTGGCGCAAGATGTCGCCCAGGCCGTCCAGGACATGGAAGCGGCGTGGCAGGACGAAGAGGTCGAACGCTTCCTGCGCTCCCACGAGCGGATCGGCAAGTCTCCCCGTGGGACTATCTGGTCCGTCGATGAGGACGAGGACGGCGAAGCGGTCGAAGTGTTCCGTGTGACGCTGTAGGAAGCCCCAGGAGCGCCTGGGACTCGTGGTGATGGGTCAGCCTATCCCTGCGAGTCCTGGCGGCTCCTGGGGCGCTTTGCGGCCCTCTGCGCAATGAACCACAACACCAGTGCAAGTACAGCCGATGCCACCACCCCACGAACCAAGAGCGCTTCCAGATTCCCTGGAGCGCCCAGGGGCACATTGGCAATGATGATCGTGCCGATAAGCCATATCCAAAAATACTTCATACGAGCCTCTACAGAGCGTTAGGAGGCGATGGTAGCCCATCCATGCAGGACGAGAACGCCAGCGCCTCCTGGGGCTTCCTGGTGAGTCCTGGAGGGCGTGGTGAGTCCTGGGAGTTCCCGGGACACCCCGGCTTAAAAATTTCCCAAAAATGCGTGACCTGTCTTCGAGCCGCCGCGTGGGGAAATCCCCCCGTGCGGGGCGGCCTGAATCGTGGCGCAGCAGGGCCGTGGCCGCCTCCCGGCGTGCATCCAGGCCCGGCCTAGGCCTGTACCGCCCCGCCCTGGTTCGCCCTGGTGCGTGCTGTGCCCTGCCTATGGGACGCATCCATAGGACACACCGGGCACTCCGGGCCGCCCCGCCCCCTATGGGAAACGGTTTGCTGCCTTCGGATAAGACATCCTATGGACGCTGGGAATCGTGGGATGCGTGGGCCGTCGCTGGGACGTGCTGCCGCCCTGGTGGCCGTGGCTGGCTGGCCTGCTGCCTTGTTTGAGTGGACGCGCACACTTGCGAGCCACTGTTTTTTTCTTCGCCCTCTGGACCAGCGACACCCAGCACTCCCGGGACACCCGGCGCACCCATCGGACCTGACGTATCCCGGCGCATCGCTGGCCCGTCCTAAGCCGTCCTGGTGCGTCCCGGGACACCCGGCGCACCCAATGATCCCGGCGAGTCCCGGCGCATCGCTGGGCGTCCTGTGCCTGCCGCCCTAAGCCGTCCTAGGGACTCGTGGTGTGCGTGGGCTGATCCTTGCCTGTCGTGGTGATCGTGGGGCCGTCCTAGTGCGTCCTGACCCGTCCTATGCCTATCCCGGGATACGTGGTGAGCGTGGGGCGGCCTGTCGCCTTGCCGCCATCGGATTTAAAAAGTAGCTTGACAAAACCTAATCAACTCATGCTACTATTCGTCTCACTGATGCAGCGAACACCTTTAGCCAAACGGCACGGTTAGTACACTTCAGTACAGCAAGGCCCGATTGACCCGCTCTTTAACAACTCGAACTAGCATGCTTCACCTACGCTAACTCCGTGTACATACGCGGTTAGCGCCGGGTGTTTCCCTAGCCGCATTCAATGCGAGTGCTGCTAGGGAAGCGTCCGGATAGGTGGATTCTCAGGCGGCATTCATTGAGTGCTGCCCGTCAATCCAACCTGACAAGGAATTCTATGCAACCCGAATACATGCGCAGCTATCGCGCCCTGTTCATCAACGGCCAGCAAGTTGCCGTCGCGCCTCGTGGCACTAAGACACTAGGGGCGGCGCTGGATTGGTATCACTCCGGCGTCCGCACTGAGTGCGACGGCTCCGCCGTTTTTTCCCCGAACGCTTAAGGACAGCACCATGACTTCCCGCACCTACAACGGTCATAAGAACTGGAATCACTGGAACGTGTCGCTGTGGATCAACAACGACGAAGGCCTATATCACATGGCCCGCGACTACGTGCGCCGCTGCAAAACGAAGGACGAAGCTGCACAGCAAATGCTGGAAGCGCTCCGCGAATGTAGCGCGACCAAAACGCCGGACGACGCGCCGTACAGCTTTAGCTCCGTCCGGGCCGCTTTGCGCGACCTGTAGTAGCACGAGACACCCGCGAAAGAATCAGCTATAGCCCGCGCCACCGTGGGCTATGTCGGGCGCTGTTGCCCGTTCCACAAGGGAACACCTATGACGATTATCAAAACGACGGCCCTGACTGGTGCCGCGCTGGATTGGGCGGTGGCGCAGGCGGCCGGCGTATCGGTCGATATCTGCACCATGCCGGAGGCGGTCCACATCCTGCGCAACCCCTTGGGATCGGGCCGCTGGAGGCCGTCCGCCGACTGGTCGCAGGGCGGCCCGATCATCGAGCGCGAGGGCTTGAACGTTCAGGTGAATTTGGCGCAAGGGGGTTGGCATGCGATGCGTGCCCGTCCTACGCCCGGCCGTATTAAGGGCTTTAGTGGGCGATTCGGGGCCACGCCCCTTATTGCCGCCATGCGCTGCTACGTGGCGTCAAAGCTGGGCGATTCCGTGGACGTCCCGGACTCGCTGAGTACCAGGGCCACCGCATGACGCCCCTAGCCGTCCTAGTCCTCCCCGCCGCCGCGCTGGCCGTCATTGCCCTAGGCGCGGCCTGCCGCTGGATATCCACGCGCTACCGGGTCCACGCGATCCGGCGTAGCGCTCGCAAGGGTTGCCCGGTGTCCCGGGAAGTCCTGCGCATCGCGTCCCTCTGATAGCTACAGCTTTAGCCCTTGCCGCGTAGGCCGGGCTAAGTCGGTCGCTATTGACCGTTACCCGCAAGGAATCCCCATGCAAAAGACATTCAAGGTGGACACGGCGTCCGGCCCGGTGGAGGCCGCGCAGCACGCCACGTTCGCGCACTACATCCAGGGCGTGCAATTTCGCTTCGTCGTTACGCAAATGCCGGGCGAACACCTGCCCAGCGTGACGCATCGCGCCAGCGGGAAGCGCGTCACGTCCATAACGGTCGGTGACCTGTCCGCCGCCCTCAATGACCACAAGCTGGCCGGAAAGGCCGCGCTTGAGGCTGTTATCCGTCGCGCAGGCGAGGCCCGGGTCCGTAGCGTTTTGGCGGCAGCAGAATGACCCGCCGCACCGCAGGCCAACGCCTGGACGAATCCCGGCTCGAAGCCGCCCTATCCAACCTAGCCCGCCGCATCGAAGCGGGCGAAGAGTTCCCCGACGCGTGTTGGCTCGAATCGACGCGCAGCAACGTCCCTTACGAGGCGCTGCAAAACGCCTACGACCGCGCCTGCGAGGCCGGGACACTTCACTGACAGCACCAGCTAAAGCCCTCGCCGCGTAGGCGGGGCTTTGACGGGCGCTGTTGCCCTGTACCGCAAGGATCACCAATTGAACGCCGCACGCCGCAAGCAAATCGCCGCGATCCGCGAAGCCCTGGACGCGATTCGTCCGCAACTCGAAGCCGTCCGCGATGACGTGGAGACCGTCAAGGACGATGAGCAAGACGCCTTTGACAACATGCCCGAGTCGCTGCAAGAGGGCGAGCGCGGCCAGCGCTGTCAAGACGCCGTAGACCATCTGGAATCGGCCTATAGCGGTCTGGACGACCTCGTGTCGTCCCTAGATGACGTGCTGACGACGCTCGAAGACGCGGAGGCCTGACATGCGCACCATCGACATTACGCCGACGTGGGGCGAATGGGCGAACGTCTACGCCTCGTTTGCTGCAAGTGGTGAGCGCAAGGCCTGCGCCTCACTCCGCGCAGACCTCGCCAAGATGGCCGCCGCCGCACAGGCGCTGAACGAGATTCGCGCCGACCTCCCGGAACACCTGCAAGACCGCGTGGCCCGCTGCCTCGTCACGGAACTGGGCAAGCAAGGATTCTGACAACGCCAGCTAAAGCCCTTGCCGCGTAGGCCGGGCTTTGGCGGTCGCTGTTGACCGCATTACCGACGGACCACCATGACCCAAGACACCCCGGAAATCGCCAAGCTCCGCAAGGCCCTTGAAGCCGCGAAGGCAAAGAACGAGGCGCTTCGCCGCGAGCGTGATGACGCCATTGAAGGCCGCGACTTCGCACGTCGCTGCGCGAACGATTGGAAGCAGCAGGCAGCGCAGGAGCGCCGCGAAAGCAGTAGCGCTAAGGCGCTGCTCCGCAAGGCCCTGGACGGACGCAAGGAGGCCGAGGACGCGCTTGATAACGCGGAGACCGTACTGGATCTCATGCGACGCAACGTGCAGGACTGGAAGAACCTCTACGACTCCATGTGGGCCGAGCGCAACCGCCTGTACCTGCTGGTCCGCCGCGCCGCCTGACCGCATCCCTGGGCCACCGGCCCGTCGCAGTTCTCCCCATCCCTTTTTCGTCCCGCTTCACGTCGAAGCGGATTCACCCTGTCCGCAAGGAGCTTCTATGCAACTCGTTTTGCTCGCCGTCCTTTGGGGCGGCCTGGGTCTGGTCGCCCTCGCGGCGCTCTCTGGCCCTCGTGGCCTGTAAAGGAGGTCTCATGCCCAACACGCCCAATGAAACCGTCATCGAATCGGCCCGCGAAGCCGCCAAGATTGAATTCATGTACCGGGACGACGACCGCGCCCCGCTGCCCGTTGCGTCCGTCGAGAAGCGCGATGGTCGCTGGGTCGCCGTCATGCCGTTCGGGGGCTACACCTACCGCGTAGCCGATGAGGCGCAGGCCAATCTGTTCAAGGAGGTCTTCGACGCGCACGTCGCTGAATTGTGCGGGGGCTGACGGATGATTATCGTCCCGAACCTCAAGTGCCCCGCCAGCGGCCAGGACTTCTTCGCCTACACCGGGACCACGCGCCCCGACGTAGACGGCAGGACGGCCTGCCCCGTCTGCGGCAAGCCTGTGAAGCTCCGGCCCGACTCGTTGGGCCTCCGGCGTTTCATCCCTAACCACCACGCGCCGAGGCCCGTGATTGATTGACGAATCAAGTGTTGCCCCGAGACAACCCGGCTCGTCCGGGCTGTCTTCTTGTGACGGAATCGTCACACGCCCTCGTTGCCGCGATAAATGCCCGGAGGTTAAGGTCCAGGACTCTCTTAGTATTCATAGAGATACACGGAACTCCCCTCTATTCACCGTAATACACCACGACGTTCTCGCTTAAACTACTGTGTACATATCCAGTAGTTCTGCTGTAAGCTGTCCCTCATATGAAAGGGATAGTTTCAACCTATCACGCAGTTCACAAGGACCTTCCGGTGAGTCCCGAGACTCACCAGAGCGCCCCTGAAGTGGCGGTTGTCCCTCCCGACAAACATAGCGGAATTTGCCGAATGGCCTTATTGCCCCGTAGCACAAGACACTCACGTAGCGTCAGCCGTGGTATAACTCGCCCTCGCATGTCCCGACTAACTCTCATAAGGCTTCACCATGTCCGTTCCCGTGTCAAACACCGCCAAGATCATGCGCAAGAGATTTGGTGCATGGCTAAAGGAGGCCCGCGAAGCTGCTGGCCTGACGCAATTGGACCTAGCCGCAACGCTGGATTACGCATACCCAACGACAGTGAGTCAGATAGAACGCGGAGCTTCCGCGCTTCCAACTGGCGAACTTGCACGGTGGGCTGAAGCAATAAACGTCTCCCCTAAGAAACTGGCGGACAAGTATCTCTATTTCATCGAGCCATTCCTATACATGGCCCTTCACGGAAAAGACCCTTATGCAGTCGAAAATCTCCCCCGACCCGAACCCGTCCTCATGCGCCGTAAGGCACGAGGCGACTAAGCGCTTGCTTTCTGAGTTGAGCGGGGCCTACCCGGCCTACGAGGTCGATGATGGAACGGACGATGAGAGCGTCCCCTGGTTCGCACTGACGAACCCCCAGGACTATGCCCTGGTGTTCAACTGCCTGCCCACGGGGCTGCAAGTTGAGACCCTTCAGCGAGTGACGCTATTGGCGCAACGCTGGGAAGATTATTCGCAAGATGCCGTCATCGCGTGGTTCGACGCGGTGGCCGGAAACGCTGCGGCCCACTCGGTGCCGCAATAAGCAGACGCACCCGGGCGCTTCAGCGCACACCGGGACGCTGACCAGACAGCCGGGGACACCACTCGCGTGTCCCCTGGGCTTCCCCTTCACCGGGGCCAATCCTTTTCGCTCTACCCATTGGAGGCACACTCGTGACCGTCTTCAAACGCGCCAACTCGTCCGTTTGGCAATGCAAGTTCACCCTCGAAGGCGTGACAGTCCGGGAATCCACCGGCTGCACGTCGAAGATCGAGGCCCAGGCCTGGGAGGTCCAGCGCCGCGCCCAGGTTCAAAGCGACCTCGAAGCCAAACGCCTGGGTCACAAGCACATGACCCTCTACGGTCTCGCGGAGTCCTGGCTGTCGGTGTCCGAACTGACGCACCGCGACCACCGCAACAACGTCTCCCGCGTGCGCAAGCTGTTCGGGGATGAGCTGCGGCAGGTTCGGGGCCAGTGGCAGCTGACCGTAGGCTCCCGCTTCGGTATCCCGAAGGACCTCCCGGTCGAAGGACTGGTCCAGGAGCATCTGGTCCAACTGAAGTCCGCCCGGCTCCGCGAAGGCGTGTCTGCCGCCACCGTGAACCGTGAGATGTCGCTGGTCCAGACGCTGATGGGCTACGCCAAGTCGCTGTCCGTCGTGACGCCAAACCCGCCGCTGATCTTCTCGCACGGTCGGAACAAAGCCGCCTCGCTGAAGATGAAGGAGAAGAAGGGCAAGCTGCGCTGGCTCACGCCCCGCGAAGAACAGATGCTCTTGCTCAGTCTCGCGTCAGAAGCAGCGCGACGCGGGAACGATCGGTCGGCGGGCGATGCCCATGACCTCACCCTGTTCCTGCTGGATACCGGGGCGCGATACAACGAGGTCGCCGCGATTCGCTGGGCACAGATCGACCTCGAAGGCGGCACGATCTCCCTGTACCGCTCGAAGGTGCAGAACGAGTCCATGCTGCGCCTGCCCCAGCGGACCCTTTCGATGCTCAAGCGTCGCAAGGTCGCCATGGGTTCCGCGTACTCCTACGTCTTCCCGGCGATCAAGGGACGGCGATGGGCAGGCGTAGACGCGCCGCGAGGTCATGCGACCGCCGCGATCCAGAATCATATCGAGAAGTGCGGATTGAACGCGGACCCGCAGGCCGACAAGGTGACGCCACACACGTTCCGCGATACGTTCGCGGCGCGGCTGGTTCAATCGGGGGTTTCGCTGCTGAAGGTGTCGAAGCTGCTGGGTCACACGAATGTGCTGATGACCCAGAAGTACGCCCATTTGTCGCCGGAGGCGACTGGCGCAGAGGCTGCTGCGGTGCTGGATAAGCTGCACACCATTAAATGCCCGGAGGGTGACAACCCTATCGCGCCGGACACATTTCAGGACGCAGTAGCACAGGTCACACACGTCGATTAGTCGGTTTCGGCGGTGCTTCCCATAGGGAGAAATTGGTGGGTTGTGCGAGACTCGAACTCGCGACCAACGGATTAAAAGTCCGCTGCTCTACCGACTGAGCTAACAACCCGACCGAAGCCCGAAATTATGGCGGATTTGGAAGGGCTTGTCAAAAAATGACGGGCAATGGGTTGCCCGCCCCGCCCTGACCCAAAGAAATCGGCCGCCTTGCGGCGGCCGAACTCAACGCGGGCGGTGCAACCCTAGACCGGGATTACCAGGCCGCCACCACGGCGCCCTTGAACTTGGTCTGGATGAATTCCTTCACGGCCGGGCTGTGATAGATCGAGACCAGCTTGGCGAATTCGGGACGGTCCTTGTCCTTTTCACGCACGACCAGCACGTTGGCGTACGGCGAATCCGGCGATTCCTGGGCGATGGCGTCCTTCGTGGGGTTCAGGCCGGCTTCCAGCGCGAAGTTGGTGTTCACCGCCGAGGCGTCGGTGTCGTCCAGCGAACGCGGCAACTGGGCGGCGTCCAGCTCGATGAAGCGCAGCTTCTTGGGGTTCTCGATCACGTCGATCGGCGTGGCCTTCAGGCCGGCTTCCGGACGCAGCTTGATCAGCCCATTGGCCTGCAGCAGCAACAGGGCGCGGCCGCCGTTGGTCGGGTCGTTGGGCAGCGCGATGCGGGCGCCTTCCTTCAGCTCCGACAGCGACTTGATCTTCTTGCTGTAGATGCCGATCGGGAAGATCACGGTCTTGGCGATGCTGACCAGCTTGTAGCCCCGGTCGGCATTGGCGTTGTCCAGATAGGGCTGGTGCTGATAGCTGTTCAGGTCCAGGTCGCCCGCGGCCAGCGCCACATTGGGCTGCACGTAGTCGGAGAACTCGATGACCTGGATGTTCAGTCCCTGCTTGGCGGCCTCGGCCTTCACCACATCAAAGATCTGGGCGTGCGGACCGGCAGTGACGCCGACCTTCAGCGGCTTGTCCTGCGCCAGCGCGGGTTGGGCAAAAACGGCGGCGCCCAGGGCGAACGCGGCCAGCGACTTCAAAACCTTGATGCTCATGTTGCGATATCCCGAAATAACGGAAGTAGGAAAAGATGGAATCTGCGCCAGGACGATCAGCGATGCGACATGCGGCGCACGAAGCGGTCGCCGAGGCTCTGGATTGCCTGGACCAAAACGATCAGCACGATCACGACCGCGGCCATGACGTCCGACTGAAAGCGCTGGTAGCCGTAGCGGATCGCCAGGTCGCCCAGGCCGCCGCCGCCGATGGCGCCGGCCATGGCCGAATAGCCGATCAGGCTGACGACGGTGACGATGGTGGCCGCGATGAGGCCGGGCAAGGCTTCGGGCAGCAGCACCTTCATGATGATCTGCATCGGCGACGCGCCCATGGCGCGCGCCGCGGTGATCAGGCCCGGATCGACTTCGCGCATGGCGTTTTCGGCAATGCGGGCCATGAAGGGAATGGCGGCGACCGACAAGGGCACGATGGCGGCGGTGGTGCCGATGGAGGTCTGCGCCACCAGGCGGGTGAACGGAATGATCGCGACCATCAGGATCACGAACGGCACCGAGCGGGTGGCGTTGATGATCGCGCCCAGCACGTGATTCACGGGCTGGTTCTCGAGCATGTTGCCGCGCGCGGTCACGGTCAGCGTCACGCCCAGCGGAATGCCGACGATCACCGCGATGGCGCTGGCCACGCCCACCATCAGCAGGGTGTCAAGCAGCGACGTAATAAGCAGGTCGATCAGTTGCGGACTCATGAGCTATTTCTTCAACGGTAATGTCACGGGCGTTCAAGGCGGCGATCGCGTCCTTGAGCGCGGCGGGCGCGCCCTGGGCCAGCACGAACATCGTGCCCACGGCCACGCCCTGGATGTCTTCGACGCGCGCCTGCACCAGGCCGATGTCCAGGCCATACTGCCTGGACAGGTCGGACAGGAACGCGCCCGACGCGTCGGTGCCGGTCAGCGACAGGCGCAAGAGGCGCACGGCCTGGCCGGGATTGGCGGCGGCGAGCGCCTGGATGCGTTCCTTGACGGCGGCCAGCGTGGCGTCGGTCAGGTCGGAGGCCGTGGCCGCCGACACCATGTTGCGCGTCACGTCGTGGCGCGGCTGGGCGAACACTTCACGCGTGCTGCCGATTTCGACGACCTCGCCCTGCGACAGCACGGCGACGCGGTCGCAGACCTCGCGCACGACTTCCATCTGGTGCGTGATCATGACCACGGTCACGCCCGTCTTGCGGTTGATGTCGCGCAGCAGCGCCAGGATGTTGTGCGTGGTTTCCGGATCCAGCGCGGACGTCGCCTCGTCGCTCAAGAGGACGTCCGGATTGTTGGCCAGGGCGCGGGCGATGCCCACGCGCTGCTTCTGGCCGCCGCTGATCTGGCTGGGATAGCGGTCGCGCAGATGTTCCAGTCCCACCAGCGCCAGCAGGCGCTCGACGCGGGCGGGAATCTCAGCCTTGGACACGCCTGCGATTTCCAGCGGGAGAGCGACATTGCCGTACACGGTGCGGCGCGACAGCAGGTTGAAGCCCTGGAAGACC
Organism: Achromobacter sp. NFACC18-2; assembly: GCF_900108985.1. Classification (NCBI taxonomy): domain Bacteria; kingdom Pseudomonadati; phylum Pseudomonadota; class Betaproteobacteria; order Burkholderiales; family Alcaligenaceae; genus Achromobacter; species Achromobacter sp. NFACC18-2. The sequence goes on from NZ_FNYM01000011.1 coordinate 181,180, forward strand.
ATGCCAATGCGGCGGCGCTGTTCGCGAAGCTGCGCTTCGCTCAGCCCGGTGAGGGCCTGGCCGCCGATGGAGATCTTGCCTTCGTTGGGGCGTTCCAGCAGGTTGATGCACTGGACCAGCGTGCTTTTGCCGGCCCCGCTGGGGCCGATGATGCCGAAGACCTCGCCCTGCTCAATGTGCAGGTTGATGCCGCGCAGCGCCTGGAATTCCCCGTGCGGCGTGGCGTAGGTCTTGGATAGGTTCTCGATGTGAATCATGGCAAGCGATTTTGTATCTTTTCTCTTCTAAAGAGAACGACCGTTTTTATCATTTTTAATAACTACAAGTTATATAAATTGCGGGTGCGGAACCGCGGCACGGCAAAGACACAAAGGGCAGCCGGGAAGGAAAGCCTTCCTGACTGCCCTTTTGTCGTAGACGGCCGGCCAGTGGCCGCACCGCGTTCAGCGTGCGCGCGAAATGCGGACTTCCGCTCCTCGCCGCTTCACTTCCAGGCCTTCGGACGGCGAAATCCGCAGTCCTTCCAGGCCCTTGATGTAGCTGGAGCCCTGCATCTGCATCACGCGGATCTTGTTGCGCATGACGACCGGGTTGTGCACCGGCATGCCGAACATCCAGACCTCGTCCAGGATGCGGGCCGAATTGAACTCGCCCGTATGCTGCGCGGCGGGGCCAAGACAGAGCATGTGCCCTTCGCGGCCGAAGACCGGGAACTGGCCCAGCTCGCAGTCGATGGTCCAGGTGGTGCCGCCTTCGTACCGATGGCCGGTGTTCAGATCCCACCACGCCTCGCCCTTGGGCAGGTACACGCGCACCTGGTTGCCCGGCTCGGTGATGGGCGCGACCAGCAGGGCCGGGCCCAGCAGGTATTGCAGGTCCCATTCGTGGGCATGCGGATCGTTCGGGAACGAGAGGGCCATGGACCGCTGGACCGGCAGGCCGGTGCGGGCCGAGTCCTCGATGGCGCCCAGCACATAAGGCACCAGGCGATAGCGCCACTGCATCCAGGTCTTGGCGTGCGTCAGCACGTCGTCGCCGAAATCCCAGGGCATCAGGCCGTCCACGCCCTGGAAGGCGAAGTTGGCCGAGAAGATGCCGGCCGTCAACCAGCGCAGGTACAGCTCGGACGTCATGCCCGAGCGGTCGCGCGCGGCCGAACCGATGTTGTGCACCTGAACCGGCACCCCGCTGGCGCCGATCGACAGGGACGTGCGCAGCGAGTGCCGCAGGCCTTCCCAGGTGTTGTCGACCTGCGGCCCCACCTGCCACGGCAGGCGCTGGGCGGCGGGGAAGAGGTCGGCGCTGGGCACCACGCCCTCGGGCGGCACCTTCAGCCCGGCCACCGCGTCGAACAGCGCGCGGCGCACGAGCAAGGGGTACATGGTGCGCAGGGCCGGCCCGGTCTCGCCGTTGCGGGCGGTCACACCATCGGGGATGGCGATCTGGGCATCGCACGCGGGCGCGTCCAGGCCGTCTTCCACCAGTTGGCGATGGCGCTCGACCCACAGGTTGTAGATGTCGCGATAGGTCAGGTCGAGCAGGCCGTAAGGCTGGCCGGAGGTGGCGGCATTGCCGTCGAACACCTGCGCCGAGCCGTCGTCCTTGGTCAGCAGCCAGCCGCGGTCTTCCAGTTCTTCAAAGAGCGGGCTGGTCTTGATGACGCCCGGAAAACCGGAGGCCGCCACATGCACGTTGTGCTTGTGAAAGAGGGCCAGCATCTGCTTGGCATCGGGAAACCGCTGGGCGTCCCATTCGAATACCGTCTTGTCCGCCTGGAAGCCCCACGCGGCCGGCTGGGCCAGCGTCACGGCGTCCACGGGAATCTGGTTTTCGCGCATGCGCGCCACCAGCGCGACCGTCTGCGTCGGCATCTCGCCGGCGGCCTGCTGCAACCACGCCCCCATCGCCCACAGCACCGGTTGCCCGGCGCGGCCGGTCAGCGCGCTGTATTGGTTCAGGATTTCAGTGGGTTCGCCCGCGAAGAGGAACAGGTCCAGGACGGCGTCGTCCACGGTCAGCACATAGGCGGAGTCGGCCGGCGCGACGCCCACCGAATGCTCCACGCGCCGCATCGTGTTGACGTAAAGCCCCCATCCGCGGGGGCTCCATGCCAATGGCAGGGCGCGATGCTCGGGATCGTCGGAAACCACCGATTCCTCGCGGCGGTTCAGGTCCCCGGGCGTCTCGCCCAGCCCGAAAACGCGCTCATGGGCGGCCAGCGTGAAGCCGGCCGTCCAGACGGCATCCTCGGCCTGGTCCAGCGCGTTGTGCCCGAAAGCGGGCGCATGCGCGGAAACCTCGGACTCGAAGACCAGGTCTTCGTGGCGGTACAGGGCCACGCGCACGGGATTGGTCAGGATCTCGAGGGCAACTTCGCCCTGGGTGATCCGCCAGCCGTCCCCGCTTTCGCGAGGCGCGAGGGCGGCTTCGCCCACCGCCTCCTGGCGCGCGAGCAGCATTTCGGCCACGGCGCGCGCACGCGCGCTGGGCTTGTCATCATTGAAGTGGTTCGCCTCGCCGCAGCGCAGGCGAAAAACTCCCGGCGCATGCGCCTCGACTACCAGGTGCAACCCATCGCCCGCGTCGAAATCGATGCGACTGGGGCGGGACGTCAGCAACTCGACGGAGTCGAGCTGGGTAGTATGGGCAAAGTCGAACTTGGGCGGCACAGAGCATCCCCCGGCTTAAGCCAAAAACCATCAAAAGACGCTATTTTGACGGATTTGAGCTTTGAAATAAACTCGATCCCTCTTTTGGACGGTCATTTCATCCAAAAAAGGGGCATAAAGCCCTTGGTCTGCGCCTGGCCGCGCCGACGCTGCCAATTCGCCGCCAAGTCCCCGAATTGCCGGCCCGAAGGTCAATTGCGGCCTATTGGCGTCAAATTCCGGCAATTTTTACAATTCTACGCTAGCCGGCCGCGGCGCCCGGCGCGCCATCAACTTTTTTCATCGTGGTGAAACAAGCTGGGCCAGATCGGTCTCCAGCGGCAGCGGTTCGCCCATCAGACGGGCCGCGATCAGGTCGCCCATCAGCGCCGACCAGGACAGGCCTCGCGAGGCGTACCCGGTTGCCAGCCACAGGCCGGGCGCGTGCGGCAGTTCGCCGACGGCCGGCAGACGGCCCGGCAGGACAGCGCGCCACCCCGCCCAGCCCGGCAAGCTGCCGGCGACCAGGGCGTCGTAGGCTGGAAAGTGACCGCCCAGCAAGCCTGCCGCCTTGTCCAACGTGACGCGCTGGCCCTCGGCGCCTACCTTGGCCTCGGCAGCCCCGTGCACATAGGTGCTGCCGACCACGCAACCCGCGCCGACGTCGGGCAGCAGATACCCTTCGCCACCCACGATGCAGCGCGGACCGCCGTCGAGCGCCGACGCGGGCACCAGCGTGACCTCGCCGGCCAGCGCATGCATCTGCGCAACGCGCGCAAGCGGGTCCAGCAGGCCGCTGGCCGCCAGCACGTCGCGCGCGCCGGCGGCGTTGGCCAGGATCACGGTATCGGCCCGGGCCAGTTCGGTCCCCGAGGCGTCCTGCACGCGCCAGCCCTGCCCCGCGGGCGACACGCGCTCCGCCCGGCCGGGCAGCACGGCCGCGCCGGACGCGGCCAGGAGCGCCTCGATCAACAAGCCGGGCTGCACCAGCATGCCCTGCGAAAAGAACACCCCGCCGCGCGCCACCGGCAGGCCGGCCAATGCGCTGGCCTCTTCGCGCGACACCTGGCGCACCCAATCCTCCGGAAACGCCAGTGCCGCCAGCGTGCCGGCCAGCGCCGCCGACCGCCCCGCGTCGCGCTCGACCTGGACCGTGCCGCACACCCGGGGCGCCGCCCCCGCCGGCAGACCCTGCCAACGGGCCCACGCCCGCTCGCTGCCCGCCCGCGACAGGCGAGCGCGCGCGTTGTCATCGCGCGCCAGCACCGGCGTGAGCGCCGCCGCCACGTGGCCCGCGTGCGCCGGCGCGCCCAGCATCCGGCCAGCGTCGATCACGGTGACGCGCCAGCCGCGGCCGGCCAGCGCCTGCGCAATGCCCGCGCCGGCCAGTCCCGCGCCCACGATCACCGCATGGCGCTCGGACGACACGGCGGCCGGCGCCACCGCGCGGCCCGCCTCCCGGACCTGCCCTACCGTCATGTGCCATTTGCCCCCGTAACCGGGCGCGCGCCGCACCTCGAACCCGGCATCATCCAGATTCCTGCGCAGTTCCCCGGTGCAGGCCCACGTGGCGACGGTGGCGCCCGGCGCCGCCAGCCCGGCCAGGGCGCGCAGCAGCGGCGGCGCCCACATCTGCGGATTGCGCTCGGGCGCAAAGCCGTCCAGGAAAAATGCGTCCACCCGCGCGCCCAGGCGTGGAGCCAGGACCTGCGCATCGCCAAAACCCAGCGTCAGCGTGACCGCGCCATTCTCGAATTCCAGCCGGTGCAGTCCCGGCAGCAGCGCCGGCCATTGCGCGGCCAGCGCGGGCGCCAGGCCGGACAGCGGCTCGGGCGCATGGCGCGCCAGCAGCGCGCCCACGTCGTCGCGCGAAAAAGGGTGCCGCTCCATCGCCACGACGTGCAGGGCCGCGGGCCGTTGCGGATCGTCGCGCCAGGCCTTCCAGAGCGCCAGGAAGTTCAGGCCCAATCCGAACCCGGTCTCGCAAACCGTGAACGACGCGCGCCCGCGCCAGCGCTCGGGCAGGCCGTTGCCGCGCAGGAACACGTGCTCGGCCTGGCCCATGGCCCCGGAGGGCGAGTGGTATACGTCCCCATAGACGGAACTGACCAGTTTTCCGTCGGCGTCGAATTCAAGCATTGCAGGAGTCAGGGGAACGTAAGACACAGCCTTCTAGTCCAATAGATACAAACATGGCGAAACGCGGATTATCCCGCCTCATCCCTTGTCGCGTTGGATGCGTACCACGCGGGGCGGCGGATTAGTCTGATTGCCACGGGTTTGACGCATACCTGGGCTTACACTGATTTCATGGATACCTACGATCAGCCCCAATCGCTGGCTTCGCCCATTGACCTGTGCGCCGCGATCGACGCGGCCGTCACCGCCGCGCATGCGGGTGCAGCCATCCTGCAATCCTACGCGCACCACCGCGCCGATCTCGTGATCGACCGCAAGGCGCGCAACGATCTCGTGTCCCAGGCGGACCGCGAGGCGGAAGCCTCGATCATCCAGGAACTGAAGGCCCGTACCCCCAAATTCGGCATCGTCGCCGAAGAAACGGGCGGCAAGGCGCAAGGCGCGGCCACCTGGTACATCGACCCGCTGGACGGCACCACCAATTTCCTGCACGACATCCCGCATTACGCCGTTTCGATCGCCCTGATCGCGCACGCGGGCACGTCGATGTCCGCTAACCAGACGCTGACGCAAGACACGCCCGTCATCGGCGTGGTCTACGACCCCAGCCGCGAAGAGCTGTTCACCGCGGTCTACGGCGTGGGCGCCTGGCTAAACGGCCGCCGCATCTCGTGCTCGCGCACACAGACGATCGAAGACGCCGTGCTGGCCACCGGCTTTCCGTTCCGCGATTTCTCCTTCGCAGCGCAATACATGCCCATGCTGCACGACGCGATCAACCGCGCGCGCGGGGTGCGCCGCATGGGCGCGGCCGCGCTGGACCTGGCCTGGACGGCCTGCGGCCGCTACGACGGCTACTGGGAAATGGGACTGGCGCCCTGGGACGTGGCCGCGGGCACCCTGATCCTGCGCGAGGCGGGCGGCGTGTGTTCGGACATGCACAAGCAGGATCCCTGGCCGATCGGCGGGCGCGTCGTGGCGGGCAATCCCGCCATCGAGCGCGCACTGCACGAGATGATCGCGCCGCACCTGGCCAAGCCAGGCTGAGGCCGCGCGGGCGGCCCCGGCCGGGCTAGGCGGACGTCTTGGCGGACGTCTTGTCGGAAGGGGCGGCCTGGGCGCCGGGCCGCAATTCCCGGCGCAGGATCTTGCCCACATTGCTCTTGGGCAATTCATCACGGAACTCCACGAAGCGCGGACGCTTGTAGCCGGTCAGCTTCTCCTTGCACCACTCCTGCACCTGCGCCTCGGTCAGCGACGGGTCCTGCTTCACGATGAACACCTTGACCGCTTCGCCGGAGTGCTCATCCGGCACACCGATCGCCGCACATTCCAGCACGCCGGGATGCTGCGCCACCGCCGCTTCGACCTCGTTCGGATAGACCTTGAAGCCGGACACCGCGATCATGTCCTTCTTGCGGTCCACGATGCGCGTGTAGCCCTGCTCGTCCATGATGCCGATATCGCCGGTGCGGAAGAACCCGTCGGCGGTCATCGAGTCGCGCGTCTCGTCGGGCTTCTGCCAATACCCCAGCATGACCTGCGGCCCGCGGATGCCGACTTCGCCGCGCTCGCCCAGCGGCACCTCAACGCCGGCATCGTCCAGGATCGCCACGTCGGTCGACGGCAGGGGCAGCCCGATCGAGCCGGAATACGCCGTCGCGTTGGTGGGATTCACGGTCGCGACCGGCGACGTTTCGGACAGGCCATACCCTTCGATCAGGGGCCGCCCGGTGATCTTCAGCCAGCGTTCGGCCACCTGCTGCTGCACGGCCATCCCGCCCCCGAGCGTCAGCCGCAGCCCGGAAAAGTCCAGGCGGGCAAAGTCCTCGTTGTGCGCCAGCGCGTTGAACAGCGTGTTGACGCCCGGAAATATGTTGACCGGCGTCTTGCGCCACGCATTGATCAGCGACGGCTGGTCGCGCGGGTTGATGATGAGCACGTTGCGCATCCCGGCGTGCATGGCATACAGGCCGCAGACCGTCATGGCGAACACGTGATAGAGCGGCAGCGCGCTGATGATGGTGAGCTGCTGGTCACCCAGGTCGTGGAGGACCGGCTGCGCCACCGCTTCGGTCTGCAGCACGTTGGCCACCAGGTTGCGGTGCGACAGCATGGCGCCCTTCGGCACGCCAGTGGTCCCGCCCGTGTATTGCAGCACCGCCACGTCGTCCATCGAGATGGCCGGGGGGTTGAACGGCAGGTTCGCGCCTTCGTGCAGCAGCTTGGTCAGCGGCCGGGCGCCGTCGATCTGCCATGGCGGAACGATCTTCTTGATGTAGCGCGCCACCAGGTTGACCAGCGGTGCCTTCAGGCCGCCGAGCAGGTCGCCCGGCCCGGTCACGACGATATGCTTCAGCGGGCCGCGGTTGGAGACCTGCTGCAGCGTGTGCGCAAAGTTCTCCAGGATGACGATGACCGACGCGCCGCTGTCCAGAACCTGCCGCTGCAGCTCGTCGGCGGTATAAAGCGGATTGACGTTCACGACCGTCATGCCCGCTCGCAGCGACCCCAGCATGCACACCAGATAGGCCGGCACGTTGGGCATCATCAGCGCCACCCGCGCGCCTTTATCCAGGCCCAGGCTTTGCAGCCAGCCCGCAAACGCGCGCGCATGGGCATCGAGCTGGCCATAGGTGATATCGCTGCCCATCGCGGTGCACGCGATGCGCGCCGCATTCCGCTTGCAGGCCCGGTCCAGCAAGTCGGTCAGCGAGGAATAATCCTCGGTGGAGATCTCCGCCGGAACGCCTTGGGGATAATGCGCAAGCCACGGACGCGTCATGGTATTTGTCTCCATTAAACTGGTTTTTGAATGATGATACCCTTTGTGCGTTCCCCCTATTTCACCCGAGTTCCCTCATGAAACTCCTAGAACCCATCGTTGCCTGGCACCAGGATATTTCCAAGATCCGACGCGACATCCACGCGCATCCCGAACTGGCCTTCGAAGAGTTCCGCACCGCCGACGTGGTCGCGGCCAAGCTCCAGGAATGGGGCATCGAAATCGATCGCGGATTGGGCGGCACGGGCGTCGTGGGCATCATCCGGGGCAACCAGCCCGGCGACCGCGCCGTCGGCCTGCGCGCGGACATGGACGCGCTGCCCATGCAGGAGGCCAACAGCTTCGAGCACGCCAGCAAGCATGACGGCAAAATGCACGCCTGCGGCCACGACGGCCACACCGCGATGCTGCTGGCCGCGGCGCAGTATCTGGCCCAGCACCGGGACTTCGCGGGCACCGTGTACGTGATCTTCCAGCCCGCCGAGGAAGGCGGCGGCGGCGCCAAGCGCATGATCGACGACGGGCTGTTCACGCGCTTCCCGATGGAAGCGGTGTTCGGCATGCACAACTGGCCCGGCATGAAGCCCGGCCAGTTCGGCCTGACGCCCGGCCCCATCATGGCGTCCAGCAACGAATTCTCGATCGTCATCAAGGGCAAGGGCACGCACGCCGGCATGCCCAACCTGGGCATCGACCCGGTCATGGCGGCGGTGCAGATGGCCCAATCGCTGCAGACCATCATCACGCGCAACCGCAACCCGCTCGACGCGGCCGTGCTCAGCATCACCCAGATCCACGCGGGCAGCGCCGACAATGTGGTGCCCAACCACGCGGAACTGCGCGGCACCGTGCGCACCTTCACGCTGGATGTGCTGGACCTGATCGAACGCCGTATGGAAGAAATCGCGCGCCACACCTGCGCGGCGATGGACTGCGAAGTGGAATTCAAGTTCCAGCGCAACTACCCGCCCACCATCAACCATGCGGACGAAGCGGCATTCTGCGCCGAGGTATTGCGCGACATCGTCGGCGAAGACAACGTCAACGCCAACGTGCAGCCGACCATGGGCGCCGAAGACTTCGCCTTCATGCTGCAGGAGCTGCCGGGCTGCTACGTCTGGATCGGCAACGGCACCGGCGAACACCGCGACAGCGGCCATGGCCTGGGCCCCTGCATGCTGCACAACGGCAGCTACGACTTCAACGACGATCTGCTGCCCCTGGGCGGCACCTACTGGGTGCAACTGGCGCTCAAGCGGCTGGCCAAGCCCTGATCGTCTACCCGCCGTCCTGCCCGCCGACCGCCAGGCACATCGCCAGGAAGCGTTCGGCGGCGCGGGCGGCGGCATCGGCGTGCGGCACCAGGATGCTCAGCGTCCGCGTAAGCGGCCTGGGCGACAGCCGCAGCGCCGCCAGCGCCCCGTCTTCGTGGCGCATCGACATCACCGACACAAAGCCCACGCCCAGTCCGGCGCGCACCGCCTGCTTCACGCCTTCCACCCCGGCCAGCTCCAGACCGACCGACGGCGCAAGCCCGGCGTCGGCGAACGCCCGCTCGACCAGCCTGCGCACGCCGGAACCGGGTTCGCGCATGACCAGCGGCGACGCCGCCAGGTCCCGCAGCGTCGCGCCCCCGCCGCCCGCCAGGGGATGGTCCGCCCGAACGACCGCCACCACTTCGTCTTGCCGCCACGCATGCACCGCGGTGTCGGCGGGCAATCCGGCGGGAACGTCCCCTTCGATGAACGCCATGTCCAGCGCGGGCAGGCGATTCACGATCTCGCGCGTGTTGCCGTCCGACAGGTGCAGGCTCACCGCCGGGTAGGCCTGGCGAAAATCCGCCACCAGCCGCGGCAGCAGATAGCTGGCGGGCGTGGTGCTGGCGCCCAGGCGCAGCGCGCCGGTTTCCAGGCCACGCCAGGATTCCCGCACGGCCTGCGCCTGCCGGTATACCTGGCGCAGTTGCCGCGCCTGCTCGGCCAGGCGTTCACCCGCCTCGGTCAGCGCGATGCCGTGCCCGCTGCGGCGGTACAGCGGTTCGCCGAACCATTCCTGCAAGGCGCGTAGCTGGCCCGACACCGCCGGCTGCGACAGATGCAGCGCCTGTGCGGTGCGGCTGATGTTGCCGGTGTCGGCGACTGCGGCGAAGGTGAGGAGTTGATCCGGCGTCATAGGCCTTCGATATCAGATTTTCTGATATTCAATATTTACATTGAAGATTTTTCAAATAATACGGCCGGATCTAATATTTCGTCTAGTTATGTAGTTATGCCGGAAAGGCCAGTAATGAACACCTCCACCACGTCCGCCGTCCCCCTCCCCGCCAGCCCGGCCGCCCCGGCCTCCGCTGCGCCCTCCCCCTCGGTCACGCCCTGGCGCGACAAGCTCAACGGCGTGCTGTTCGTAGGCTTGATGGCGGGCGCGGTGATGCAGCTTGCGGATCTGCCTTTCATCCGCCAGTTGGGTTTTTCGCCGCTCGTCGTGGGCATCGTCTGCGGCATGCTGTACGGGAATTTCCTGCGCGGCACCATGCCGGCCGACTGGGGCGTGGGCGTCAATTTCACGGCGCGCCGCCTGCTGCGGATCGCCGTCGCGTTCTATGGCCTGAACATCAGCATCCAGCAGATCGCGGCCGTGGGCCTGCCCGGCCTGGCGGTGTCGGTGGCGGTGGTGCTGGGGACCCTGCTGATCGGCACGGTGGTCGGCCAGCGCCTGCTGGGCCTGGACCGCGACACGGCCATGCTGACCGCCGCCGGCAGCGCGATCTGCGGCGCGGCCGCCGTGCTGGCGTTCGAACCCACGCTGCGCGCCGCGCCCCACAAGAGCGCCGTGGCCGTGGCGACCGTCGTGCTGTTCGGCACGCTGTCCATGTTCCTGTATCCGATCTTCTATCATGCGGGCTGGCTGAATTTCGACACCCAGGCGCTGGGCATCTATATTGGCGGCACCATCCACGAGGTGGCGCAGGTGGTGGGCGCGGCCAGCAACATCGACCCCGCCACCACCGAGGTCGCCACCATCGTCAAGATGACGCGCGTGGCCCTGCTCGTGCCCGTGCTGCTGGTGCTGGGCATGTACCTGCGCAGCGCCGCCACCCAGGCGGGCGGCCACGGCAAGAACGCCAAGCTCCCCATTCCCTGGTTCGCGGTCGGGTTCCTGGTGCTGGCCATCATCAACTCACTGAATGTCATTCCGGCCGATGTCGTCACGGCCATCCGCCGGCTCGACGTCTTCGCCCTGACCATGGCCATGACCGCGCTGGGCATCGAGACGCGCTTCGCCCAGATCCGCAAGGCCGGGCCGCGGGTGATGGCCCTGGGGCTGATCCTCTACGTCTGGCTGTTGGTTGGCGGCTACGGGATCGTGAAGCTGGCAAGCTGATCGCCCCGGCGTCCCGGGCGGCGCGCGTCCGTCGCGCACGCCGCCGTCTCGTTTTTCCTGCATAATCGGCTGGTTCCCTAGCATTGGAGTCGGCCGCATGACCTCCAGCACCAAAACCCCGTTCACGACTCTGCCTGCCCATCGCGACGCGGTGTTGCGCGTCATGCCGATGCCGGCCGACGCGAACATCCACGGGGACGTTTTTGGCGGCTGGATCATGTCCCAGGTGGACATCGCCGGATCCATCCCCGCTGCCCGCCGCGCGGCCGGCCGCGTGGCCACCGTGGCGGTCAATGCCTTCCAGTTCAAAGAGCCCGTGTTCGTGGGCGACCTGCTCAGTTTCTACGCCGCCATCACCAAGACCGGCACCACGTCGATCACGGTGTCCGTCGAGGTCTACGCGGAACGCCAGCGGCTGGACGCCGAAGTCGTCAAGGTCACCGAAGCCACGCTGACCTACGTCGCCACCGACGAAGCGCGGCGCAGCCGCCCTCTCCCCACTCTTTGAGCCGTATCGCATGACGCAGTCCGCCGCCGCGCAGAAACCGCCCGCGACGCCCCGCCGCCTCGACCCGGAAGACGCCCAGACCGCCCTCGCGGAAGTCCAGGAGCGCTTGCGCCGTCAGCAGCTCGTCGAGGACCTGGTGCACCGCCAGGAAGAAGGCGACGCCAAGGCGACGCTCGTCGAAGACCTGGTGCATCGCCAGCACGAGGCCGAGCTCAAGACGCTGGTCGACGGCCTGCACCCGGCCGATATCGCCTTCATCCTGGAGTCGCTGCCCAAGGACGAACGCCAAGCCATCTGGAAACTGGTCAGCCCCGAGCACGACGCGGACGTCCTGCTGGAAGTCGAAGACTGGGTCCGCGAGTCGCTGATCGAGGCGATGGACCGCCAGGACCTGGTGGCCGCGACCGAAAGCATGGACGCGGACGAGCTGGCGGACCTGGCGCCCGACCTGCCCCCGGACGTGGTGGCGGAAGTCCAGAAGGGCCTGACCGAAGAAGAACGCGCGCAGCTCTTGGAAGCCATGGGCTATCCGGAAGACAGCGTGGGCGCCATCATGGACTTCGAGATGGTGCGCGTGCGCGAGGACGTCACGCTCGAGGTCGTGCTGCGCTACCTGCGCCGGCTGCACGAACTGCCCGACCACACCGACCAGATCTTCGTCGTCGACCGCCAGGACAAACTGCAAGGCATCCTGCCGCTGTCGCGCCTGCTGGTCAGCGAGCCCGAAACCGAAGTGCGCGCGGTCATGGATTCGGACTTCCTGACGCTGAACCCGCTGGATTCGGACGCCGACGCCGCCGGCGCCTTCGAACGCTATGACCTGGTGTCCGCCCCCGTGATGGACGACCAGGGCCGCCTCATCGGCCGTGTCACCATCGCCGACGTGGTGGACGTGATGCGCGAAGACTCGCAGGAGCAGGCGCTGTCGCGCGCGGGCCTGCAGGAAGAGGACATCTTCGCCCCCGTCACCACGGCGCTGCGCAACCGCGCACCGTGGCTGCTGTTCAACCTCTGTACCGCCGCCACGGCCTCGTTCGTGGCCTCGCAGTTCGAGGGCACGGTCAGCCACATCGTCATCCTGGCCTTCCTGATGTCCATCGTGGCGGGCATCGGCGGCAACTCCGGCAACCAGACCATGACGCTCATCATCCGGGCGCTGGCCATGGGCCGCATCACCGGGCGCAACCTGTGGCAGCTCGTCAAGCGCGAGCTCTTCGTCACCTTGCTGGTGGGGTTGTGCGGCAGCGTGGTCGCCGCGCTGTTCGCGTGGGTGATATCGCGATCGGTGTCCATCGCGCTGGTCATGATGGCCGCGATGATCTGCAACATGCTGGTGGGCGCCTCGGTCGGCGTGCTGGTGCCCATGTTGCGGGCGCGTTTCGGCAAGGATCCGGCGATGGGCTCGTCGGTGCTGCTCACCTTTGCCACCGATTCGCTCGGGTTTTTCATCTTCCTGGGACTGGCCACGATCTTTCTGCTGTAGCCCGCCAGCCGGGCGCGGACCAGGGACGGCCCGGCGCCGCGCCCTCAGAACGCGTGGCCCAGCTTGCGGACCAGGTCTCCCAGGCGCCAATCGTCGATGCCATGCGCGCGCAACGCGCGCGCCGTTTCCACCACATAGTCCAGGCACGGGCCGGAATGCCCGACCGCATTGCGCACCGACGCCAGCAGGCGGTCGTCGCAGAGATCGGCCGCGTACTCGCGGCAGGCCCGGTTCAACAGGAACACCAGCCCGCGCACCGGCGCGGCCTCGGTGTGGCAGGTCAGCCAGCGCGGACAGTAGGCGCCCGTGACCATCTCCCGGCGCCACAACGCCTGGAAAACCTCGGGCACATCGCAGGCCGCGATCTGGAAGGCAACCCCGCGGCAGCAGCCGCCGCGGTCCAGCCCGAACACCAGGCCGGGATTGTCCGGCGACCCGCGATGGTCATGCGACCACAGGCACAGGGACCGGTGATAGCCCCGCACGGTGGCCAGCCGCCGCTCGCGCCACGCAAATCCGGGATGCCAGATCAGGGAACCGTAGGCGAACACCCACAGGTCATCGACGCCATTCCAGCCGGCCAGCAGATCATCCACCGACGCCGCTCGCCGCGATTTTTCCAATCCGCCGCAGCCGGCGGGCACTGCCAACGACATAGGGTCCTCTGATATCCCGATTCACTCCAAGACAGGAGTGAGCGATATCCTACGCCGCCGCCCAAGCAAAAGCATTGCCAGATTGGGCCCGCGCAACACGCAGAAAGAAAATTGCATCCGCGGCGGCACGGGCGCCAGGAAAAAATTTGCGCGCCCCGCGCCTACCCCGCGCCCAGCGGCAGTTCCGTGGTGCTTTTGATCACTTCCATCGAGAAACTGGCGCTGACGTCCAGCAGGTCCACCGCCCCGATCAGCCGGCGATAGAAGCGGTCATAGGCCGCCATGTCCTCGACCACGACCTTCAGCAGATAGTCGACGTCGCCGGCCATGCGGTGGAACTCCACCACATTGGGCAAGGCCATGACGGCGTTGATCAGGCTCTGGGTCCATTTCTCGTTGTGCTGGCTGGTGCGGATGGACACGAACACCGTCAGGTTCAGCCCGAGCGCGCGCGGATCCAGCAGGATGGCGTTGCGCGCGATGACGCCGTCGTCCTTGAGTTTCTGGATGCGGCGCCAGCAGGGCGTCACGGAAAGGTTCACCTGTTCGGCGACTTCGGCGACCGAACAGGTGGCGTCCTTCTGCAGCAGCGCCAGTATCTTGAGGTCCGTCTGGTCCATGGGATTCCCTGGCGCAATCAATAGGTCCCGGGGTAGCCGCCCCCGTCGATCAGCAGATTCTGCGCCGTCATGTAGCCCGCGTGCGCGGAACAGACGTAGGCGCACAGGGCGCCCAGCTCCTCGGGCTGGCCATAGCGGCCGGCGGGATTGCTGCGCGCCCGCTCGTCCCACAGCTGCTCGAACGTCTTGCCGCCCGGCTGCACCATGCCCTGGATGTGCCGGGTCTGCGCATCGGTCGCAAAGGCGCCTGGCAGCAGATTGTTGATGGTGACGTTGTGGCGCACGGTCTGGCGCGCCAGTCCGCCCACGAAGCCGATCAGGCCCGAGCGCGCGCCGTTGGACAGCCCCAGCTCGGCATGCGGCGCCTTCACGCTGCGCGACACGATATTGACGATACGGCCGAACCGCCGCTCGACCATGCCATCCACCACGCGGCGGATCATGTCGATCGGGCCCAGCATCATGGCGTCCAGCGCCGCGATCCAGTCCTCGCGCGACCAGTCGCGAAAGTCCCCGGGCAGCGGCCCGTCGGCATTGTTGATCAGGATGTCGGGATGCGGACAGGCGGCGATGGCGGCGTCGCGCCCCTGCGGCTGGGTCAGGTCGGCCGACACCCACCCCACCCCGATGCCGGTTTCGCGCGATATCTCGGCGGCGGCCTGCTCCAGCGTTTGCGGGTTGCGGGCCGCGATGGTCACGGCCACACCCTCCCGCGCAAGCTGCAGCGCGCACGCGCGGCCCATGCCGCGGCTGCCGCCAAACACCAGTGCCTTCTTGCCGCCGATCCCCAGATCCATGCCTGCCCTCTCTGCTGTCGCGTTGACGGCGCCGGGCGCCCGCGGCCCGCCGCTCCGAAGCGGTCCAGTATAGGAGCCGGCCCGCCGGCGTGGAATTATTTTCTGATCCGGCGGGCGCCGGTCCCGCCGCCCGAAAAAAATGGGGCCCCGCGAAGGGCCCCATCGGTGATGGCGGAAAGCGGCTGGCGCCTCAGCCCATCCACTGGCTCACGGGCGCCGCCGCATCCTGCAGCGGCTGCGTCACCACGTCGATCAGCGCCGGGCCGTCGTGTTCCATGGCGGCCTTGATCGCGGCGTCCAGCTTGGACGGATCTTCGACGCGCCAGGCTTTCACGCCGTAGGCTTCGGCGATGCGCGCATGGTCGGTGCGGTTGAAGTCCACGCTGTAATAGCGCTTGTCGTAGCCGGCCTTCTGGCTGGCCTTGATCCACCCGTAGACCGAATTCGAGAACACCACCATCAGCAGCGGCGCCTTGTGGCGCACGATGGTTTCAAGTTCACCCACCGTGAAGCCGAAGCTGCCGTCGCCCATCACCGACACGCACTTGGCGTTCGGACGGCCGACCCAGGCGCCCATCGCCGCCGACATCGAAAAGCCCAGCGCGCCGTGGGCGCGGTTGGTGATGAAATGGCGGCCGGGGCGCGAGACATCGTAGTAGGCCGAGAAATACGGGCACGGCGTGCCGGGGTCGGCGCAGACCACCGCGTCGTCGGGCAACAGGCGGTTCAGCGACTGCACCACGCGCTCGGGAAGAATGGGTGCATCCAGGCTGGCGGCCAGCGGCTCGAGCTGCGCGCGGCGCGCCTGTTTGGCGCGGCCGGCCAGCACGGCGCCGTCCGTGGCATCCGACGGACGGTGCTTGAGCCGCGCCTGCACCTCGGCGCCCAGCGCCTCCAGCGCGAGCTTGGCGTCGCCGACCAGGCCGACTTCGGTCAGGTAATTGGCGCCGATCACCATCGGGTCGATGTCCACGTGCAGGATCGGTACGTTGCGGTTGGGGAAACGCCAGTGCTCGGTCGAGGTCGACCCCGCGCGGCAGCCCACGAACAGCACCACGTCGGCGGCGGCCACCACATCGCGCGTGGCCATCACGCCGCCGTTGGAGCCCACCACGCCGGCATTCAGCGGATGGGTGTCGGCCAGGCTGCCCTGCCCGCTCACGGTCACGCACACCGCGGCCTTCAGGGCCTCGGCCAGTTCCTGCAGCGCGGCGCTCGCGCCGGCGATGACCACGCCGCCGCCGCAGATGATCACCGGCGAGCGGGCGGCCACCAGGCGCTGCGCGGCGCGCGCCACGTCGGCCGGGTCCGGCGCGAAGCGCATGGCCGGGAAGCTGCCGTGCTCGGGCTGGGCCCACACATCGGACGCGTCCACCTGCTGCTTCATCACGTCATAAGGAAAGCACAGGTGCGCCGAGCCGGGCTTGCCGGTGGTCATGGCGCGGAAGGCCGCCCGCACCATGCCCGGGATCTGGTCCGCGCGGTCGATGGTGCGATTCCACTTGGTCAGCGGGCGGTACAGCGCCTCCTGGTCCAGTTCGGTCAGCGGGTATTTGCCGCGCGAACCGACCGCCACGTCCGAGGTGATGCCCAGCACCGGGATCGACGATTCGTTGGCTTCCACCAGTCCCGGCAGCAGATAGGTCGCGCCGCCGCCGCTCGGGCCTTCGCACACGCCGACCTTGCCCGTCACCCGGGCGTAGGCGTCCGCCATGTAGCCCGCGCTGCGCTCGTCGCGCGTCAGGATGTGCTGCATGCCGTGGTCCAGGCGGTACAGCGCATCGTAAAGCGGCAAGGTGGTGTCGCCGCACAGGCCAAAGATATGTTTGACGCCGTTGTGTTGCAGCATCCGCACCATGGCTTCGGCGCCGTTCATGTGTTCCATGTCATCTCCACGTATTTCAAGGGCCGCGCCCGGGCGGCGGCCTGCCGCCCCCCGGGACGACGGCGCTCAGTTTTCCAGATTGATGTTGTTGCGCTTGATGAAGGCGTCCCAGCGCTCGTATTCCGACTTCACGTACGCATCCAGCGCCGGGCCATCGGAGGCCACGATCTCGAAGCCCGCTTCCGAGACCTTCTTCTTGATGTCCGGGTCGGCCAGCACCGCCTGGAAGTCCGCCGTCAGCTTCTTGACGGTGGCTTCGGGCGTGCCCTTCGGGGCGAACATGCCGCTCCACGAATACGCGACAAAACCGGGGAAGCCGGACTCGGCCACCGTCGGCACGTTGGGCAGGTCGGGCAGGCGCTTGTCGCCGGCGACCGCCAGCGGCTTGATCTTGCCGGCCTGGATCTGGCCGCGCAGGGCCGCAAAGCTCAGCCACGTCATGTTGGCCTGGCCGCCGACCACGGCCTGGATGGCCGGCCCGCCGCCGCCGTAGGGCACGTGCAGCAACTCGACCTTGGACAGGCGCTTGAGCTCTTCGGGCGCCAGGTGGTTCAGCGAACCGACGCCCGTGGACGCGTAGTTGAACTTGTTGGGCGGCTGCTTGGCGGCGGCCTCCAGGAATTCCTTCAGGTTGTTCCCGGGCACGCTCGGGTTCGCGCCGATCACGAGCGGAAAGCGCACGGTCTGCCCGATCGCCACGAAGTCCTTGAACGTGTCATAGGGCAGCTTGGGCTTCACGGCCGGATTGATGCCGTGGTTGTCGAAGCTGACCAGCAGCGTGTTGCCGTCAGGTTCGGCCCGCGCCACGAACGCCGTGGCGATCTGGCTGGCCGCGCCCGGCCGGTTCTCGACGACCACCGCGCGGCCGCCCATCTGCTGCGACAGGCGCGGCTGGAGGATACGCGCCAGGATATCGGTGCTGCCGCCCGGCGGATACGGCACGACAAGCACCAGCGGCCGTTCTTCGGCCACCGCCGGCGTGGCGACAAAAGCGCCCCCGGCCGCGGCCAGCGTGCATACCGCCGCCAGCGCCCGCTTGATCGTTTTATTCATCAGTTTTCCCCTGCTGTTGTGGTGTTGGCCGGCACTACCGAGGCGGGTTCGGCCTGGTCCCGCATGTAAATCGTTGAAAAGCCCGTGCGTATCACGTCCGTAATCTGGTCCAGCCGCCGGCCGATGTGCGCGCTGATGAGGCCCGGCAAAGCGTCGGCGTCGCGCCGCTGCAGCGCGTCCACGATGCGCAGGTGTTCGCCCTGCGTGTGGCTGCGGCGCCCCTGCTGCATGTCGATCCAGCGCACGAAGTGGATGCGCGCGTTGACGCTTTCCAGCGCCCGCACGAATTCGTCGTTGCGCGAGTAGCGCGCCAGCGCCAGGTGAAAGGCTTCGTCCAGTTCGAGCAGCCGCGTCGCATCGCTGTCGTCGGGTTCGTCGCGCGAGCGTTCGACGAACGCGCGCAGGCTGGCCAATTCTTCGTCGGTGGCGCGCTCGCAGGCCGCGCGCACGATCCCGGCTTCCAGCACCGCGCGATATTCGTAAAGGCTGTGGATCTGCTTGGCGTCCAGCAGGCGGGCAATGAAGCCGCGATTGACCGAGCGCGTGAGAAAGCCTTCCACCATCAGCTGGTTGAGCACCTCGCGCAGCGGCGTGCGGCTGACATTCAGGCGGCGCGCAAGCTCGACTTCGTTGATGCGCTCGCCCGGCTTGAATTCAAAACGCACCGCCATGGCCTTGACGGCGCCATACAGCTCGGCCTGCGCGGCCGAGGTGCGGGCCGCGCGGGCAATGGGTCTGGTGGCAGTGTGGGGCAGCGTCATACCGGATCGCCTGTGGCTGGTTCCCTATGGGTTGAAGTGCATACTAAAGTGCATACACTTTGACGGGCAACTCGGGTTTGCCCGAAGGCGGTATGCGGGGCAGGCGTGGGCGTAGGCCTGGGCGGGAAAAAAATAACCCGCCTCGAGGGCGGGTCTGCCAGTGTGCGGAATTGCCGGTGACGCCGGTGACCGGATCCAGATGTCAGATCTGGGATTCCAGCTTACAGCCCGGTGTCCAGGGTGTAATGCGCACCATCCCGGTTCTCCAGGGTCAGCGCGGACAGGACGGGATTCGTGGCGGCATCGTCCTGCTGCACATGGATGCGCAGGTTCGCCAGCGGCACGTCCCACCCGCCGTTGGCGGCTTCGGCGGTCACGCCCGCCACCAGCGCCAGGCGCTCCGCCACGCCGCGGGCATCCGCCGCGCGCGCGTCGATGCGGTGCAGGCTGCGCGCGCCATTGGGATGCGACATCAGCGCCGGCGACCAGACGCACTCCGGCGTCAGGTGACGGCAGAAGTACATGCGGATGCCGGGCAAGGGTTGCTCGGCAAAGCGCACGGTATGGAAACGGGCCTGGACCTCCTGGCCGTCCAGCATGGCGGGACGGGTCAGTTCCTGAACGGGATTCACGGCAAAGCCCGCGTCGCGCAGCCGCGTGTAGGTGCCTTCGGCGTCATAGGTGCGGAACACCAGCGCCTCCAGGCCGAACGGCGAATCGGCGATCTCCTTGCGCGCGGGCGGCGCGCCGGGGGGCCAGCCCAGCAACTCGACATAGGTGCCTTCCAGCACGATCAGGCGGTTGCACGAACCCAGGTTGTGCACCGCCTTGTCGCTCAGGTGAAAACCCTGGCGCTCGTAATGCGGCGCCAGCGCATCCAGCCGGTCACGCACCATGACGACGGCATGGTCGAATTCAGTGCGGCCGACGGAATGCAGCATGATGGCTTTCCCCTGTGATCAGACCAGCTTGCCGTGGCACTGCTTGTACTTCTTGCCGCTGCCGCACGGGCACGGGTCGTTGCGGCCGACCTTGGGCACGGCATTGCGCACGGGCTGGGCGCCCGTTTCCTGCGCGTCGGACGCCAGCGCCTCGTCGTAGTCGGAGTGGTGGTACTGCACGTTCTGCACATGCGGTTGCGCCGCTTCGGCCTCGGCCTGCTCGACCTGCTCGGACGACTGCACGCGCACCGTCATCAGCACGCGCACCACGTCGTCGCGGACCCGTTCCAGCATGCCCGAGAACAGTTCGAAGGCTTCGCGCTTGTATTCCTGCTTGGGATTCTTCTGCGCATAGCCGCGCAGATGGATGCCCTGGCGCAGGTAATCCAGCGCCGACAGGTGCTCGCGCCAATGCGTGTCGATCGCCTGCAGCATGATCGAACGCTCGAACTGCGACCACGATTCCTCGCCCACCTGGTCCACCTTGGCCTGGTAGGCGTCGCGGGCCGCGGCCACCACGCGCTCGCGCAGTTCCTCGTCGTTCAGGTTGGGTTCCTTTTCCAGCATCTCGGTCAACGGCAGATGCAGGTGCCAGTCGGCTTCCAGCGCCTTTTGCAGCGCGGGGATGTCCCACTGCTCTTCGACCGATTCCGGCGGCACATAGGTATTGAACAGCTCCGTCACGGCCGCGTCGCGCAGGTTGTGCACGGTGGCGCCGACGCTGGCGGCTTCCAGCACGTCATTACGCTGCGAGTACAGCACCTTACGCTGGTCGTTGGCGACGTCGTCATACTCCAGCAATTGCTTGCGGATGTCGAAGTTGCGGCCTTCCACCTTGCGCTGCGCGGTCTCGATCGAACGCGTGACCATGCCGGCCTCGATGGGCTCGCCCTCGGGCAGCTTCAAGCGCTCCATGATGGCGCGCACGCGGTCGCCCGCGAAAATGCGCATCAGCGAGTCTTCCAGCGACAGGTAGAAGCGGGACGAGCCCGGATCGCCCTGGCGGCCGGCGCGGCCGCGAAGCTGGTTGTCGATGCGGCGCGATTCGTGGCGCTCGGTACCGATGATGCGCAGGCCGCCTGCGGCCTTGACCTGCTCGTTCAGCGGCTTCCAGTCGGCGCGGACCTTATCGATGCGCGCCGTCTTTTCGGCTTCGGACAGCGATTCGTCGGCGCGGATCAGGTCGACCTGCTTGTCGACGCTGCCGCCCAGCACGATGTCGGTGCCGCGGCCGGCCATGTTGGTGGCGATGGTGATGTGGCCGGGCTTGCCGGCTTCGGCCACGATCTCGGCTTCGCGGGCGTGCTGCTTGGCGTTCAGGACCTCGTGCGGCAGCTTGGCCTTCTTCAGCAGGCCCGACAGCAGCTCGGAGTTTTCGATGCTGGTGGTGCCGACCAGCACGGGCTGGCCGCGCTCGTGGCAATCGCGGATGTCTTCCAGGATGGCGTTGTACTTTTCGCCGTCGGTCTTGAAGACCTGGTCGTTCTGGTCCTTGCGGACCATGGGCTTGTTGGTCGGGATGATGACCGTTTCAAGCCCGTAGATTTCCTGGAATTCGTACGCTTCCGTGTCCGCCGTACCGGTCATGCCGGACAGCTTTTCGTACATGCGGAAGTAGTTCTGGAAGGTGATCGAGGCCAGCGTCTGGTTTTCGTGCTGGATCTTCACGCCTTCCTTGGCCTCGACGGCCTGGTGCAGGCCATCGGACCAGCGGCGGCCCACCATGAGGCGGCCCGTGAATTCGTCCACGATGACCACTTCGCCGTCCTGCACGACGTACTGCTGGTCGCGGAAGAACAGGGTGTTGGCGCGCAGGGCCACCATCAGGTGGTGCATCAGCGCGATATGGCGGGGATCGTACAGCGACTCGCCTTCGGGCAGGATGCCCAGGCGGGCGAGGATGCCCTCGGCGTTCTCGTGGCCGGCTTCCGACAGGTAGACCTGCTGGCTCTTTTCGTCGACCCAGTAGTCGCCTTCGGGTTCCGGCTCCTGCGGCTTGGGCTCGCTGGCCATGCGCTTGAGCAACGGCGGCACCGCGTTCATGCGGACGTACAGCTCGGTGTGGTCTTCGGCCTGGCCGGAGATGATCAGCGGCGTGCGGGCCTCGTCGATCAGGATCGAGTCCACTTCGTCGACGATGGCATAGAACAGCGCGCGCTGGCGCCGGTCTTCAACACGGAATTCCATGTTGTCGCGCAGGTAATCGAAGCCGAATTCGTTATTGGTGCCGTACGTGATGTCGGCGGCGTACGCGGCTTTCTTTTCTTCGTTGGGCTGCTGCGGCACCACCACGCCGGTGGACAGGCCCAGGAAGCGGTACAGGCGACCCATCCATTCGGCGTCGCGGCGGGCCAGGTAGTCGTTCACCGTGACCACGTGCACACCCTTGCCGGCGATGGCGTTCAGGTAGACGGGCAGCGTGGCCATGAGCGTCTTGCCTTCGCCCGTGCGCATTTCGGCGATCTTGCCGTTATGCAGGGCGATGCCGCCCAGCATCTGCACGTCGAAATGGCGCATGCCGAACACCCGCTTGCCGGCTTCGCGCACGACGGCGAAGGCTTCGGGCAGCAGATCGTCCAGGGACGTGCCCTGGGCGTGGCGGGAACGGAATTCTTCGGTCTTGGCCGCCAGCTCCGCGTCGGAGAGCGCGGAGATCTTGGGTTCGAGCCCATTGATCTGGGTTACCAGCTTGCGATACTGCTTAAGCAGCCGATCGTTGCGGCTACCTATGAGTTTTTTGAGCAGAGAAACCATGCGTATGTCGGCCGCACGAGCCACGCCGCACCCGAAAACGCTTGGGCAGCGTCACCCGTGACTTGATGTTATTGGTTGAGCGGGGGTCCGCTGGGAAACGAACCAGTTTAACGCACCTGGAGCGTAATAGCCTGGACCTATGACCAGGGTAGCACTGTTGGCCGGTTTGACCGGCCAACGCGGCCAGGGTTCACGGCGCGGCGGCCTGGGCCACGGCGGGCGGCGCGTGTTGATGCTGCGGCCCGAGGAAGAGACGCGGATCCAGCGGCTGGCCGGCAAGGCGCACCTCGAAATGCAGATGCGGGCCGGTGGACCGGCCGGAGCTCCCGACGCGGGCCACCTGCTGGCCGCGCTCGACCAGGTCGCCTTGCTTGACGAGCAGCGAGGAAGCATGGGCATAGCGGGTGATGAGGCCATCGCCATGATCGATTTCGACCATGTTGCCAAATCCCGGCTGCCACTTCGCCTCCAGGACCACGCCGCCGGACGCGGCCACGATGGGCGTGCCCGACGGGGCGGCGAAATCCAGCCCCTCGTGCATGGCCGAGCGGCCCGTCACCGGATTGCGGCGCCAGCCATAGGACGACGACAGATAGGGATAATCGGTGATCGGCATGGCGGTCGGCATGCGCGCCTGATCCGCCGAACGTTTGGTCAGGGCCGCATCCAGCAGCTTCAGGTTGTCGGTCTGCTGCGACAGCCTCGCCTGGATCTCGTCGAGCTGGCGGCCCAGGGCTTCGGCGGACGCGGCGCTGGGCGGCGGATGATCGGTGAAAAGGTCGTCCATCACCTGCGTGGCCTCGGGGTGGGCCGGCGCCTCGGCCTGGACCGACGCCAGTTGCTGGGCCAGTTCCGGATCGGTGTAGGCCACCCCCGCCACCTTGGCCACACGCTGGCCCAGGCCGTCGATGCTGACCAGCTTGGCCTGCAGCGACCCCACCTTGGCGGCCAGCAGATTCATGTTTTCACGCAGGAAATCGGCGTCGCGTCCGGGCTGCTCCGACAGCGGCCAGCCCATGGTGTGCACAGCGGGCAGGATGGGAGTGATGTATCGTTGAAGCGCCGCGCCGAAAATGGCGGCGGTAATCAGGGCGCCCCCCAGAAACAACGCCAGACGCGCGCCTCCCAGGGTGAAATGCCCGTCCTGGCCGTCGCGGGCGTGCATAATCACGATTTTCAAGGTTTGCTTCCTAAGTCTTTTAAAGCCGGCATGAATAGACCCTCTTCATACCGCCAACGTTCCGGTTCCAGCCGGCGAGTGGAAAATACCGCCCTGGGATGGCTGGGTCATGACATGCGAGGCGCCGGCGTATTGGCGACTGCCCGCAAGCATCTGCAAATTCAGTATGCGGTGGCGGCGGTGTTGCCCGCCCCGCTGGGTGCTGTGTGCCAGGTCGGCAAGCTGGAAAACCAATGCCTGCACCTGGTGGTGCCCACCGCCGCGCACGCGGCCAAAATGCGTCAATTGGCGCCGCGCGTCGCGCGGTCGCTGGCGGACCAAGGCTGGAACCTTAACGAAATTGCCATCAAGGTACAAGCGGGTTTGCCCAAACCCGGCGCCCGTCAGCCGCGCCCTCCCAAAGAGGCGCAACCCCTGGGCGACAAGGCCCTGGGCGCGTTCGAAACGCTGCATGACACGTTGCGGCCCGGTCCGCTGGCCGATGCCGTGGCCAAGCTCTTGAGGCACCACAAGCGTAGCTGAGGCACCCGGCTTTGTCAGGCAAGTCGCCTGGGTCGGAAACGTAGCGAAACCAACTTTTCAGACCAATGGCCATCGGATGGCCTACCGGTTTGCGACGATTGCACTAGCGGATGGCAACCTTCGCCATCCTTGGGCAGGAACCCCGCGCAGGGTTCGGGGTCAGGCCCCGTGCGCAGGTTCGTCCAGGAAGCCTGCCGCCGGGGGAAAGCCGCCGGTCAGGCCAGCTTCCATTCGTGGCGAAACGCCTGGGGCGCTTCGGCCTGCGATTCGTAGGTGACGATTTCCCAGGCATCGCGCTGCTCCAGCAGCGCGCGGGCAAGCTGGTTGTTCAAGCCGTGGCCCGACTTGCACGCCACATAGCGCGCGACCAGCGGCTTGCCAAGCAGATACAGGTCACCGATGGCGTCCAGGATCTTGTGCTTCACGAATTCGTCGTCGTAACGCAGCCCGTCGCTGTTCAGCACACGGTACTCGTCCATGACAATGGCGTTGTCCAGGCTGCCGCCGCGGGCCAGGCCCATCGACCGCAAGGCCTCGACCTCATTGACGAAACCGAAGGTGCGCGCCCGCGCGATCTCGCGCACGTACGAGTGCGTCGCGAAATCGATTTCTGCAAAATTGGCCGTCGAGTCGATGGCGGGATGGCGGAAGTCGATCGAGAAGGCCAACGCGTACCCTTCGTGGGGTTCGAGGCGGGCCCATTTCTCGTTGCGTCCTTCGCCTTCACGCACTTCCACCGGCTTCAGAACCCGGATGAACTGTTTGGGCGCGTTCTGCTCGACGATGCCGGCCGAGCGCAACAAATAAACAAAGGTCGCCGCGCTGCCGTCCATGATGGGGACTTCTTCGGCAGTGAGGTCGACGTGCAGGTTGTCGATGCCCAGGCCGGCCAGCGCCGACATGAGATGCTCCACCGTCGACACGCGCACATTGCCTTGCTGCAGCACGGACGCCATGCGCGTATCGCCCACGCCAGTGGCTTGGGCGGGCAGGTCCACGACCTGCGGCAAATCCACGCGGTGAAAGACGATGCCCGTGTTCGGCTGTGCCGGGCGCAGGGTGAGCTCCACCCGCCGTCCTGAGTGGACGCCGACGCCTGTCGTGCGGACGAGATTCTGGATGCTGCGCTGTCGGAACATGGGACTTGGGAATTTGAATCAGGAAGCCGGCAAGATGACGAGCAGATTGCCGGCGTAACCGATGTATTGTAACGCTGTCCGATCCATGTCGCCATCTGGCTGGCGTACGGATCGACCTATACCTCCGTCCCTTTTTTAACGTGCAAGGGAAACACGGACCGCTCTGCCTCCGGCTCGCCCGTGGGGACAGGCCAGCCGGAGATGAGGGAGTGCAGTTAGAGCCGGAGACCGGCTCCAGGTTCAGTCCGCCTGCTTGCGCAGGAACGCCGGGATGTCGAAGTGATCCATGCCCGAGCTTTCCAGCGCACGCACCTGGGCCGACGCCTGGCTGCGCGGATTGCGCATGACCGACGGCATGTCCAGGTTGCGATAGTCACCGCCTTGACCGGCCGGCATCGTGCCCATGGGCATGTTGTCGGTGCCGGTGCGCAGCATTTCAGCGGTGTTCTGCACCAGTTGCGGACGGGCTTGCGCACGGCCCAGGCCGGTTGCAACCACCGTGACGCGCAGGTTTTCGCCCATGGACTCGTCGTAGGCGGTGCCGAAGATCACGGTCGCGTCGTCCGAAGCGTAGCTGCGGATCGTTTCCATGATTTCGCGCGTTTCGCGCATCTTCAGCGAGCGGCTGGCGGTGATGTTGACCAGCACGCCGCGCGCGCCGTTCAGATCCACGCCTTCCAGCAGCGGGCAGGCAATGGCGTGCTCGGCGGCCACGCGAGCGCGGTCCGCGCCCGACGCCGACGCCGTGCCCATCATGGCCTGGCCCTGCTCGCCCATGATCGTCTTCACGTCTTCGAAGTCGACGTTGACGTTGCCTTCGACGTTGATGATTTCGGCGATACCCGCGCAGGCGTTGTGCAGGATGTCGTCGGCGGAACGGAAGCAGTCTTCCTGCGTCGCGTCCTCGTCCATCAGTTCATAGAGGTTCTCGTTGAGCACCACGATGAGCGAATGCACGTGCTTGGCCAGTTCGGCAATGCCGTCTTCGGCCATCTTCAGGCGCTTGTTGCCTTCAAACGAAAAAGGCTTGGTGACCACGCCCACGGTCAGGATGCCCAGTTCCTTCGCCACTTCGGCCACGACCGGACCAGCACCGGTACCGGTGCCGCCGCCCATGCCCGCCGTGATGAAGACCATGTGCGCGCCGTTCAGCGCGGCACGGATCTCCTCGCGCGCGGTTTCCGCCGACGCGCGTCCCTGCTCGGGCTTGGCGCCCGCGCCCAGGCCGGTGCGGCCCAGACGAATCTGCACCGGCGCATTGGTAGCCGCCAGCGCTTGCGCATCGGTGTTGGCGCAGATGAAATCCACGCCGTGCACGCCGCTGCGAATCATGTGCGCGACGGCATTGCCGCCCGCACCGCCCACACCAACGACCTTGATTACGGTCCCTTTGGTGTTGTTCTCAAGCATCTCAAAGTTCATCATGATGACTCCCTCACAAGTCCGATTTTGCAAATCACAAAAATTCCCCGACAACCTATATTTTGTGAATCGCCTCAAAGCCGACGCCGACTACATAGGCCCGCCACGGGTTTGAGACGCCTCCTCTTTCTGGCGCTCCCCGCAAGACTGCCGCGGTTCGCGCCAAGGAGCAGGCCCCAACCTGCACCCTTTAATTCATGAACCACTCCTTCATGCGCGCAAGCAGGCTCTTGAAATTGCCCGTCTGCGCGGCCACCTTGCGACCCCGCACACGCTGCATGCGCGCCTCCTGCAGCAGCCCCATCACCGTCGAGAAGCGCGGATTGCGCATCACGTCGGCAAGGCTGCCTTCGTACTCGGGCACCGCCACGCGAACCGGCTTGAGGAACACGTCCTCGGCCAGTTCGATCATGCCGGGCAATTGCGCCGAACCGCCCGTCAAGACCACGCCGGAAGCCAGCAGGTCTTCGTAGCCGGAATCGCGCACCACCTGCTGCACCAGCGTGAACAGTTCTTCCACGCGCGGCTCGATCACCGCGCCCAGCGCCTGGCGCTTGACCTGGCGCGGGCCGCGGTCGCCCAGGCCCGGCACTTCCACGGACTCGTCCGGGCTGGCCAGCACCTGCTTGGCGACGCCGTAGCGCAGCTTGATTTCTTCGGCATCGGGCGTGGGCGTGCGCAGCATCGCCGCGATGTCGTTGGTGATCTGGTCGCCGGCGATGGGCAGCACGGCGGTGTGGCGGATCGCGCCGCCGGTGAAGATGGCCACGTCGGTGGTGCCGCCGCCGATGTCCACCAGCACGACGCCCAGCTCCTTCTCGTCGGCCGTCAGCACGGCCAGGCTGGAGGCGAGCGGCTGCAGGATCAGGTCCTGCACTTCCAGGCCGCAGCGGCGCACGCACTTGACGATGTTCTGGGCGGCGCTGACCGCGCCCGTCACGATGTGCACGCGCACTTCGAGGCGCAGGCCGCTCATGCCGATGGGCTCGCGGATGTCTTCCTGGCCGTCGACGATGAACTCCTGGGTCAGCACGTGCAATACCTGCTGGTCGGTCGGGATGTTCACCGCCTTGGCGGTTTCGATGACGCGGGCGACGTCGGTGGCGGTGACTTCCTTGTCCTTGACGGCGACCATGCCGCTGGAATTGAAGCTGCGGATATGGCTGCCGGCGATGCCGGTGTAGACGTCGCGAATCTTGCAATCTGCCATCAGCTCGGCTTCTTCAAGCGCGCGCTGGATGGAATTCACAGTGGTCTCGATATTGACGACCACGCCCTTGCGCATGCCGCGCGATTCGTGCTGGCCCAGGCCTAGCACCTCGAAGCGGCCTTCAGGCAGGATTTCAGCCACCACAGCCACCACCTTGCTGGTGCCGATATCGAGGGCGACGATAAGGTCCTTGATGTCACGGGTCATGGCGTTAGCGTTTCTTGGGAGGTTTCGGTGTGGATTTGGATTTGGTTTCCGACGCGGGCAACGGGGCCAGCGCCAGGGCGAAACCATTGGGATAGCGCAAGTCGGCCTGCGTGATGGTGCGCCCTTCCAGGCGCCCCGCCACGGCGGGCCACGCCTGCACAAAGCGTTGAATGCGAGCCGCGAACGGCAAGGCGCCGGGCAGGCCGTGCGGATCCGGCGCGTCCGCGCCCGGATCGCGCCCCAGGTCCAGCAGCATGCCGTTCGACAGCACGACGCGCCAGGCGTAGCGCGGGCTCAGTTCCAACCGCTCCACATGCATGTCCAGCGGCGCGAACCAGCGCGCCAGCTCGGCGTAGCGCTGCACGACGAGCGCCTCCGTGCCCTCGGGCCCGGAGAACTGCGGCAGCACCGTATCGTCGTCCACCTCGCCCGTGTTGGCCGTGAACGCCTCGCCCCAGGTGTTGATCATCTGGTTCTCGTTCCACAGCGCCAGGGGCTGCTGTTCCTCGATGCGCACGCGCAGCACATTGGGCCAGATCCGCCGCACGGTGGCATGCCGGACCCAGGGCACCGATTCGAAGATCTCGCGCGCCTCGTCCAGGTCCACCGTGAAGAAGTTGCCCTTGACGCGGCCCGCGATCGCCGAGCGCACGGCGCCCGTCGACACGTAGTGCAGCTCGGTGTCCGGCATCGATTCCAGCTCGATCGCCGCCAAGGTGAAGTACGGACGCTGCGCCACCCACACCACGCCCGCGACGAGCATGGCGCAGACCGCCAGCACGGCAAGCGTGTTGGCGATCAGGTTGGTAGTGCGAGCGTCGTTCCACACGGATTATCCAGGTCAAGCGTTGCGGGCGGGGCTGTGCACCTTGCACGAAGCCTCGGACAGGATGGCCACGCACAAATCGGCATAGCTGATCCCGACGGCCTTGGCCGCCATGGGGACCAGGGAATGGCCGGTCATGCCGGGCGACGTATTCATTTCGAGCAGCCAGGGCCGGTTGTCGCGGTCGAGGATGAAGTCCGCGCGCCCCCAGCCTTCGCAGCCCAGCGCCTGATAGGCCTTTACGGCAATCCGCGCGACGTCTTCAGCCACGTCCGCCGGCAGCGCGGCCGGGCAGAAGTACTGCGTGTCGTCGGAGAAATACTTGTGTTCGTAGTCGTAGTTGCCGCCCGGCGCCGCGATCTCGATCACCGGCAGCGCGCGCGCGGCCTTACCGGAACCCAGGACGGCCACGGTCAGCTCGCGACCGGTGATGAACTGCTCGGCCAGGACTTCGCTGTCAAAGCGCGCCGCCGCGGCATAGGCTTCCTTCATGTCGGAATAGCCCACGACCTTGGTGATGCCGACGGTCGAGCCCTCGTGCGGCGGCTTGATGATCAGCGGCAGTTGCAGGCGGTCGGGGACCAGACGCAGCTCCGTATCAGCGTCGAGCACTTCGAAGTCGGGCGTGGGCAGGCCATGCTGCAGCCAGATGCGCTTGGTCATGGTCTTGTCCATGGCCAGGGCCGATGCCATCGGGCCGCTTCCGGTATAGGGAATGCCCAGCAATTCCAGGGCGCCCTGGATCGTGCCGTCTTCGCCGTAGCGGCCGTGCAGCGCGATGAACACGCGTTCAAAGCCCTGCTGCGCCAGCTCGGCGAGGCTGCGTTCCCCGGTGTCGAACAGATGCGCGTCCACGCCGGCGCTGATCAGGGCCTCCTGAACGCCCTTGCCCGACATGAGCGACACTTCGCGCTCGGCGGACCGGCCGCCGTACAACACCCCAACTTTGCCGAATTGCTTGCTCATGCCAGTTCTCCCACCTGGGCGGGGACCTTGCTGATCGAACCCGCTCCCATCACGATGACGACGTCGCCATCGCGCACGAAATCCACGATTGCCTGCGGCAGCTCCGCCACGTCTTCCACGAATACCGGCTCGACCTTGCCCGCCACGCGCAGCGCGCGGGACAGGGCGCGTCCGTCGGCCGCCACCAGCGGCGGTTCGCCCGCGGCGTAGACCTCGGTCAGCAGCACCGCGTCGGCAGAGCCCAGCACGCGCACGAAATCCTCGAAGCAATCACGCGTGCGCGTGTAGCGGTGCGGCTGGAAGGCCAGCACGATGCGGCGATCCGGCCAGGCGCCGCGCGCGGCGGACAGCGTGGCGGCCATTTCCACCGGGTGATGGCCGTAGTCGTCGATCACCGTGAAGGTGCCGCCGCCATGGCTGGCGGGCACGGCGAATTCGCCCGTCTGCGTGAAACGGCGGCCCACGCCCTTGAACGACCCCAGCGCCTCGCAGATGGCGTCATCCGACACGCCCAGCTCGGTCGCCACGGCGATCGCGGCCAGCGCGTTGCGCACGTTGTGCAGCCCGGGCAGGTTCAACTCCACCTTCAGGGGAGGCAGCAGCGTGTCGCGGTGGGTGCGCTGCACGTTGAAGCGCATGCGCGTGCCGTCGGCCTGCACCTCATAGGCGCGCACCTGGGCCTCTTCGTTCAGGCCGTAGGTCGTGATCGGACGCGACACGAACGGCATGATCTCGCGCACATTGGCGTCGTCCGAGCACAGCACGGCGCTGCCGTAGAAAGGCAGGCGCTGCGTGAATTCAATGAAGGCGCTCTTTAAGCGCGCCACGTCGTGCCCGTAGGTATCCATGTGATCGGCATCGATATTGGTCACGATGGCCATCACCGGCAGCAGGTTCAGGAAGGATGCGTCCGACTCGTCGGCCTCGACCACGATGTAGTCGCCCTGCCCCAGCCGCGCATTGGCGCCGGCCGAATTGAGCCGCCCGCCGATGACGAAGGTCGGATCCAGGTCGCCGGCCGCAAGCACGCTGGCCACCAGGCTGGTCGTCGTGGTCTTGCCGTGCGTGCCGGCGACGGCGATGCCGCGCTTCAGGCGCATCAACTCGGCCAGCATGATGGCGCGCGGCACCACCGGGATGCGCGCCGCGCGCGCGGCGATCACTTCGGGATTGTCGCCCGCGACGGCGGTCGAGGTGACGATGGCGCTGGCGCCAGTGACGTTGCTGGCCGCGTGGCCGATGGCGATCTTCACGCCCAGGCCCGCCAGGCGGCGCGTCACGGCCGACTCGTTCAGGTCGGAGCCGCTGATGTCGTAGCCCAGGTTGAGCAGCACTTCGGCAATGCCGCTCATGCCCGAGCCGCCGATGCCTACGAAATGGATATGTTGAATTCTGTGTTTCATGATGAACGCCCCGCTGCTTGTTCACAGACGTCGGCGATATGGGCAGCCGCATCGGGACGCGCATGCTCGCGAGCCCGGACGGCGACACCCTGCAGTTCTTGTCGGGAGCGCTGGCCCAGCCAGTCCGCCAGCCACTCGGGCGTCATGGCGGTCTGCGGCTGCAGCCAGGCGGCCTGCGCGTCGCTCAGGAAGCGCGCGTTGGCGGTTTGATGGTCATCGATGGCGTGGGGGAATGGCACGAACAGCGCCGCAACCCCGGCGGCCGCCACTTCGGACACCGTCATGGCGCCGGCGCGGCAGATCAGCAGGTCGGCGTCGGCCATGGCGCCCGCCATGTCGTCGATGAAGGCGCGGCAGTCGGCCTGAACGCCAGCCTGGGCGTAGGCCTGCTGCAGCGCGGGCAGATGTTGTTCGCCAGCCTGATGCACGACCGTCGGCCGGCTTTCGAGCGGCATGCGGGCAAGCGCCTGCGGCACGGTGGTATTCAAGGCCTGCGCCCCCAGGCTGCCTCCCACCACCAGCACGCGCAGCGGGCCGGTGCGGCCGGCATAGCGCTCGGCCGGGTTTGGCAAGGCGCACAGATCGGCGCGCACCGGGTTGCCCATGGCCTCGCCCTTGGGCAGCACGCCGGGGAACCCGCTCAGCACGCGGCGCGACATCTTGGCCAGGCACTTGTTGGCGGTGCCGGCGACGGCGTTCTGTTCGTGCACGACCAGCGGCGTGCCGCGCAGCGCGGCGATCACGCCGCCCGGGAACGCCACATAGCCGCCCATGCCCAGCACCACGTCGGGGCGCACGTCGGACAGGCGCGACCAGGCTTGCGCGAATGCGCGCAGCAGCAGAAAGGGCAGTTTCAGCAGGGCCGACGCCCCCTTGCCGCGCACGCCCTGAAAGCGCAGCGGCACCAGCTCGATGCCGCGCGGCGGGACCAGCCGGCCTTCCATCTTTTCAGGGTTGCCCAGCCACAGCACGCGCCAGCCGCGCGCGCGCAGCACATCGGCCACGGCCAGCCCGGGCATGATGTGGCCGCCGGTGCCGCCGGCCATGATCAGGATGGTGCGCGAGGCGGTCATACGCGTCCTCCGCGCATCATGATGCGGTTTTCCACGTCGACCCGGATCAGCATCGCCAGCGCGCACAGGTTCATCACCACGCCCGAACCGCCGTAGCTCATCAGCGGCAGCGTCAGGCCCTTGGTAGGCAGCAGGCCGAGGCACACGCCCATGTTGATGAAGGACTGCACGCCGAACCACATCGCCACACCGTGCGCGACCAGGCCGGCAAACGTGCGCTCCATGGCGATGGCCTGGCGTCCGATGTCGAAACCGCGGTAGACGATGATGGCAAACAGCGTGATCACCAGCATCACGCCGGCGAATCCCAGTTCCTCGCCCACCACCGCCATCAGGAAGTCGGTGTGCGCTTCGGGCAGGTAATGCAGTTTTTCGACGCTGGCGCCCAGGCCCACGCCGAACCATTCGCCGCGACCCAGCGCGATCAACGAATGCGAAAGCTGATAGGCGCTGCCGTAGGCGTTGTCTTCGTTCCAGGGATCCAGGTACGCGAACAGGCGCGCGCGGCGCCAGGGCGACAGCCAGATCAGCATCAGGAAGGTGCCGACCAGCACGCCGAGCAGGCTGCTGAAGTACTTGCCGTTGATGCCGCCCAGGAACAGGATGCCGATCGCGATGGCCACGATCACCATGAACGCGCCCAGATCGGGTTCAAGCAGCAGCAGCATGCCCACGCCCGCCAGCGCAACGGCCATGGGCAGGAAGCCGCGGGCGAACGCCTGCATGTGTTCCTGCTTGCGCACGGTGTAGTCGGCCGCGTACAGCAGCGCGGCAAGCTTCATCAGTTCGGACGGCTGGAAATTCAGCGGACCCAGCGGAATCCAGCGATGCGCGCCGTTGACTTCGCGCCCGATCCCGGGAATCAGGACGGCGACCAGCAAGGTGATCGCCACCACGAAGAGCGGCACGGCAAGACGCTGCCAGACCCGGATGGGAATCGACAGCACGACGGCGGCCCCGACCAGGCCCGCGCTCACGAAGAGACCGTGGCGGATCACGAAGTAATAGCGGCCATAGGACGCATAGCGCGGGCCGTCGGCCAGCGCGATCGACGCCGAATACACCATCAGCAGGCCGAGCAGCAGCAACGTCGACGCCGCAATGACGAGCGGCAGGTCGAAGTTGCGCATGCGGGTACGGCCGGGCCGTACGGCATTGACGCTGGCGGTGAGGTCGGCGATCAGGCTCATTGGGAGGCCTCGGCGCGACGCACGACGGAATTCACCTGGGGAGCGGCGCTGCGGTTCATGCCACCTCCCCACGATCGCGGGCCAGGTCTTCGACCTCTTCCACGAATACCTGCCCGCGATGCGGGTAGTTGCGGAACATGTCCAGGCTGGCGCAAGCCGGCGACAGCAGCACCGCATCGCCCGGCTGCGCCAGGTCGGCCGCGGCGCGCACGGCGTCGCGCAGCGTTTCGACCGTCACGCACTGGACCCCGGTGGCGTGGAGCACGCGGCCGATCTCGGGGCCGTCGACGCCGATCAGCATCACGGCGCGCGCATGGCGCGAGACCACGGGGATCAGCGGCGAGAAGTCCTGCCCCTTGCCCTGGCCGCCCGCGATCAGCACGACGGGTTGCCCCAGGCCCTCCAGCGCGGCCACGGTGGCGCCCACGTTGGTGCCCTTGCTGTCATTGATGTAGTCGACGCCGCCGATCGTGCGCACAAACGCCGCGCGATGCGGTTCACCCGCGTACTCGCGCAACGCGCGCAGCATGGCGCCCCAGCCCAGATCCAGGCAGCGGGCCAGTTGCAGCGCCGCCAGCGCATTCAAGGCGTTGTGGATGCCGCGGATGCGCAAGGCGTCCACGGGCATCAGGCGGCTCATCCGGCCCTTGGCGCGCACCGGCTCGGGCGCATCCTTCTTGCGCCGCGTGGGCGGCGCGGGCTCGTCGAAATCGTTGGGTTCGCAAGACGCCAGCCAGGCAACGCCCTGTCCCAGATCCAGGCCCATGTCGCCCACCAGCTCCGGCACGTCGCGACCGAAGCTGCGCACGGTCATGGCATTGAGCGACGGCACCATATCGACGGTGAGCGGGTCGTCGCGATTCACGATCGCGACGCGCGCCATCTTCAAGAGGCGCGCCTTGGCCTGCGCGTAGGCTTGCATGCCGCCGTGCCAGTCCAGATGGTCCTGGGTCACGTTCAACACGACGGCCGCATCGGCCATCAGCGTACGCGTGGTTTCCAACTGGAAGCTGGACAGCTCCAGCACCCACACCTGCGGCAGCGATTCCGTGTCCAGCGCGTCCATCAGCGCGGACAGCGCCGCGGGGCTGATGTTGCCGGCCGCAAGCACCGTCAGGCCGCTGGCTTCGACGAGCTGGCGAGTCAGCGCGGTGACCGTGGTCTTGCCGTTGGTGCCCGTCACGGCGAGCAGGCGCGGGCGGTATTCGCGCGTCGCGGCCAGATCCGCCAACGCACGCGCGAACAGTTCGATCTCGCCGACGACTTCGATGCCGCGGGCCTCGGCCTCGCGCAGCACGTCGGCGGCGGGCGCCTGCGTGGGCGCCAATCCGGGACTGAGCACGACCTG
This sequence comes from Achromobacter sp. NFACC18-2, assembly GCF_900108985.1. NCBI lineage: Bacteria > Pseudomonadati > Pseudomonadota > Betaproteobacteria > Burkholderiales > Alcaligenaceae > Achromobacter > Achromobacter sp. NFACC18-2. The sequence continues at coordinate 216,077 of NZ_FNYM01000011.1, forward strand.
CGTCACACCGTCCAGCAGGTCAGTCGCGAAGGAGTCCTCGCAACCCAGGCGGTATTCCACGTCGCTTTGCGCCAGCGCGTCGCGCAGCGCGGCAAGACCTCCCGGTTCGGCGCGCGTGTCGGCCACGCGCAAGCGGGCGCCTTGGCGGGCGCACCAGCGTGCGGCGGCGACACCCGTCTCACCCAATCCGAGGATCAGGACGAGCGGCGCGTCAGCGCGGGAGGTTTCCATCATCGTCATCGCAACTTCAAGGTAGAGAGGCCAATCAGCACCAGCATCATGCTGATGATCCAGAAACGCACGACGACCTGGGTTTCCTTCCAGCCACCGACTTCAAAGTGATGATGCAACGGCGCCATGCGGAAAATGCGTCGACCTGTTCCATAACGTCGCTTCGTGTACTTGAACCAGGTCACCTGGATCATCACCGAAAGGGTTTCGACGACGAACACGCCGCCCATGATGAACAGCACGATCTCCTGGCGCACGATGACCGCGATCGTGCCCAACGCGCCGCCCAACGCCAGCGCGCCGACGTCGCCCATGAATACCTGCGCCGGATACGCGTTGAACCATAAAAATGCGAGCCCCGCGCCGCCGATGGCCGCGCACAGCACCATCAATTCCGATGCGCCGGGAATGTACGGAAACAGCAGATACTTCGAATAGTCCACACGCCCGACCACGTAGGCGAAAATGCCCAGCGCGCTGCCGACCATCACGGTAGGCATGATGGCCAGGCCGTCCAGGCCGTCGGTGAGGTTCACCGCGTTGCTGGTGCCCACGATCACGGCCCACGTCAGCGCCACGAAACCGAGCACGCCGAGCGGATAGCTCACTGTCTTGAAGAACGGCACGATCAGGTCGGCGCGCGTCGGCAACGCCATCGTGAAGCCGCTGCCCACCCATGCCTTGAACAGGGGCCACAGTTCGGTATTGGCGGGCGCGGATACCGCAAACGCCAGGTACACGGCCGCCACGATGCCGATCGTGGCTTGCCAGAAGAACTTCTGCCGCGCGGGCATGCCTTCGGGATCGCGATAGACGACCTTGCGGTAGTCGTCCCGCCAGCCGATCCAGCCGAAGCCGAAGGTGACAAGCAGCACGACCCACACGAAGCGGTTCGTCCAGTCCGCCCACAGCAGGGTGCTGATGCCGATGGAAATCAGGATCAGCACGCCGCCCATGGTCGGTGTGCCGGTCTTGACCAGGTGCGTTTCGGGGCCGTAGCTGCGCACGGCCTGGCCGATCTTCATTTCCGTCAGTTTGCGGATGACGCGCGGCCCGGCCAGCAGGCCGATCACCAGCGCCGTCGCGCATGCCAGGACGGCGCGCAAGGTGATGTATTCGAACACGCCCAAGGCGCGCACATCGTCGGAAAGCAGCCGGGCGATCTCAAGCAGCATGCTGCTCTCCCTGCCCCGAGGCCGTCGTACCGTCATTCGAAGAAAAAGCCGTCACTACCCGCTCCATGCGCATAAAGCGCGATCCTTTTACCAATACGCAGGACGGGCGCAGGCCGCGCAAGGCGGCAACGACTTCGTCTACCGATGCGCAGGCGTGCGCGCCAGGGCCGAATGCGGCGGCGGCCGCCCGGCTGGCTTCGCCTAGCGTGATGAATGCGTCGAGCCCATGCTCGCGCGCGTAATGGCCCACCTCGGCATGCATGGCGGGGCCGTTGTCCCCGATTTCGCCCATGTCGCCCAGCACCAGGACGCGCTTGCCGGCCATGCGCGCAAGCACGTCGATGGCCGCGCGAACCGAGTCGGGGTTGGCATTGTAGGTGTCATCGATGAGCAACGTTCCGTCACCCATTCGCTTGTGCTGCATGCGGCCCGCCACCGGGCTGAATCCGGCCAGCGCGCGCACCGCGGTTTCCAGCGGCGCCCCCGCGGCGATCGCACTGGCGATGGCGGCCAGCGCGTTGCGCAGGTTGTGCAGTCCGGGCACCGGCAGCATCAGGTCCGCGACGCCGACGGGCGTCACGACGCGGCAGCGCGTCGCATCCACTTCCGCAATGATCTGTTCCGCATAGACGTCCAGGCCCGGCTGCAGCCCGAAACGCAGCACGCGTCGCGGCGCGGCCAGCGCGTCCCAGATGTCCGAGTAGGGTTCGTCGCCCGGATACACCGCGACGCCGTCTGCCGGCAGCGCGGCAATCGCCGCGCCGTTCTCGCGCGCGACCGCTTCGACGGTGTGCATGAATTCCTGGTGCTCGCGCTGCGCGTTGGTGACCAGCGCCACGGTGGGCGCCGCGATGGCGGCCAGTTGCGCGATCTCGCCAGGATGGTTCATGCCCAGCTCGAACACGGCGGCGCGGTGCTCGGCGCGCAGGCGCAGCAAGGTCAGCGGCACGCCAATGTCGTTGTTCAGGTTGCCGGCGGTGGCCAGGCGTCCCGCCTCGCCCTGCCATTGGGCGAGCATGGCGGAAATCATTTCCTTGGTGGTCGTCTTGCCGTTGCTGCCGGTCACCGCCACCACGGGCAGCGAAAAGCGCGCGCGCCAGGCGGCGCCGATGCGCGTCAGCGCAACCCGCGTGTCGCCCAGGACGAGCTGCGGCATTCCGGCATCGGGCACGCGATGCGCGACGACGGCGGCGCAGGCGCCGCGCGAAGCGGCCTGGTCCAGGTATTCGTGCGCGTCGAAGTTCTCGCCCACCAGGGCGACGAACAGCTCTCCCTCGCCGATGCGGCGCGTGTCGGTGGACACGCCCGGCACCTGCGGCAGCAGCAGCGCCAGGCGCGCCCATTCGCGATCGTCGAAAGGCAGCTTTTCGCCGCCGATATCCTGATAGGTCTCGTGGCCCTTGCCGGCCAGCAGCACCACGTCTTCCGGCGAAGCGGCCCAGATCGTCTGCATGATGGCGCGGGCGCGGTCGACTTCGACGTCCGCGCGCGCCGCTTCGGGAATGCCCGTCAGAATCTGCTGGACGATGGCCTCGGCCGACTCGGTGCGCGGATTGTCGCTGGACACCACCACGTGGTCGGCCAGCTCCGCAGCAATGGCGCCCATGACCGGGCGCTTGCCCGGATCGCGCTCGCCGCCGCAGCCGAACAGGCACACCAGGCGGCCGGAGCGCGCCGTGGCGACCGCCCGCAGCGCCAGCAACGCGCGGGACAGCGCATCCGGCGTGTGGGCGTAATCCACCACCACCAGCGGGCCGCGGACCGTATGCGACGGCGAATTCACCGCCGGCTCCACGGTCTGCAGGCGGCCGTCGACGGGGTCGGTCGCGGCAAGCTCGCGGGCAATCTGCGCAAACGGCAGGCCCAGCTTGTACAGCACGCCCGCCACCAGCAGCAGGTTCGATACATTGTGCGCGCCCAGCAGGCGCGTCACGATCTGGGCTTCGCCGTGCGGCGATACCAGCGTAAAGATCTGGCCCTGCGACGTCGCCTGCAGATCGCGCGCGCGCATCGCGGCGGGAATGGCGGGATCTTCGCTCAGGCTGTAGCCCATCGGCGATACGCCGTCCGGCAGGCTTGCCAGCATCCGCCGTCCCGCCTCGTCGTCGGCATTGATCACCGCGGCCGTCAGGCCGGGCCAGCGGAAGAGACGCGCCTTGGCTTCTTCGTAGCGCTCCATCGTGACGTGGTAGTCCAGATGGTCGCGCGTGAGGTTCGTAAAGGCGGCCAGCGCCACGCGCACGCCGTCCATGCGGCCCTGCTCGATGCCGATGGACGACGCTTCCATCGCCACGGCCTTCGCCCCGGCGTCGCGCATCGCGGCCAGCGTACGGTGCACGGTCAGGACATCGGGGGTCGTCAGGTCGCCGCCCAGCGTCTGCCCGTCGGGCAGCACGGCGCCCAGCGTGCCGATGGTGCCGCAAGCCTTGTCGTTGCGGCTCAGCGCGTGGGCAATCCACTGTACCGAGGACGTCTTGCCGTTGGTGCCGGTCACGGCCACTACCGCCAGCGCGGTCGACGGGCGGCCGTACCAGGTATCGCCCAGTTCGCCCAGCAGCGACCGCAATCCGGTCACGGGCAGCAAGGCCGCATCGCCCGCCCCCGCCGCCATCGCATCAGTGGCGGGCGCTTCGAACAGCACCGCGCTGGCGCCCAGCGCCAACGCCTTTTCTATATAGAGACGGCCGTCGCTCGACAGGCCCGGGCAGGCGACGAATACGTCGCCGGGCTCGATGTCGCGCGAATCCAGCTTGAGATGCGCGGTCAGCGACACGCGCGAATGCAACCACGCCACGATTTCAGCAACCGTGGCGACAGGAGCAGAGAGGAAGCCTTTGGCGCTCATCTGCCTGGCTCCTTGATACCAGCAACAATCGTGGATTCGAACGGCGCGTCGGGCCGCACCCCCATCAGCCTCAGGCTCCCCCCCACGATATGGGAGAACACGGGTGCGGCGATCGCGCCGCCGTAGTAACCGCCGACCGTCGGCTCGTCGATGGACACGGCCACCACGATCTTGGGCTCCGACACCGGGGCGAAGCCCACGTACGAGCTCCGGTACCGCTGGGTGCTGTACTTGCCGTCCACGATCTTGCGCGCCGTGCCGCTCTTGCCGGCCACGCGGTAGCCCTGCACCTGCGCCGCCTTCGTGCCCTCGGGGCCTGCGGCGGCCTCCAACATGGCGCGCACCATCGCGGTGGTCTTGGGCGTGTAGATCTTGACGCTGGTCGGATCGCTGTCGCGCTTGACCAGCGTCAGCGACACCATGTCGCCATTACGGGCGAACACGGTGTAGGCGCGCGCCACCTGCAGCAGCGACACCGACAGGCCGTAGCCATAAGCCATGGTGGCCTTCTCGATCAGGCGCCAGCGCTCCCAGGGACGCAACCGGCCGGGCGCTGCGCCAGGAAATCCGATCTGCGGCGCCTGGCCAAGCCCGAGCTCGGTGAAGCGATCCCACATTTCGCGGGATTCCAGCTTCTCGGAGATCATGGTCATGCCGATATTGCTGGACTTGCGCAGCACGCCCGCCACGTCCAGCGTGCCGTTGCGGCTCACGTCGCTGATCGTGCTGCCCTGATAGTTGAAGCGGCCATTGCCCGTCTCGAACAGCGTCGACGTGGTGATGCGGCCAAGATCCAGCGCCAACGCCGCGGTGAACGGCTTCATGATGGAGCCGGGTTCGAACGTGTCCGTGATGGCCTGGTTGCGCAGGTTGGCGCCATGGAAGGTATCGCGGTTGTTCGGGTCGAAGGTCGGCACGTTGGCCAGCGCGAGGATCTCGCCCGTGTGCACGTCCACGACCACGGCAGTTGCGCCCTTGGCCTGGTGCTTATCAACGGCGTCCTTCAATTCCTTGAAAACCAGGTACTGCAGGCGGGTATCGATGGACAGGCGCAGGTCGCGGCCGTCCACCGGCAAGGTCACGGCCTGCACGTCCTCGATGACGCGGCCCAGCCGGTCCTTGATGACGCGGCGGCTGCCGGGACGACCCGACAACTGCTGGTTGAACGTCAGTTCGACGCCTTCCTGGCCCTGGTCCTCGACGCTGTTGAAGCCCACCACGTGCGCCATCACGTCGCCGTCCGGATAGTAGCGGCGCGTCTCGGGCTGCTGGTGCACGCCAGGCAAGCCGAGCTGCTTGATCTTGTCGGCCACGTCCATCGAGACCTGGCGCTTCAGGTAGACGAAGTTCTTGTCCTCATCCACCAGGCGACGGCGCAGGTCGGCGGCCGGCGTGTCCAGCAGCTTGGCCAGCGCATCGATCTGCGAGGGCGTCGCCTGCTTCACGTCTTCGGGAATCGCCCAGATGGCGCGCGCCGGCACGCTCGAGGCCAGCACCGCGCCATTGCGGTCCAGGATCTTGCCGCGGGTGGCGGCCAGCGTCAGCGTGCGCTCATAGCGGCGTTCGCCCTGCTGCTGCAGGAACTCCGTCGACAGCCCCTGCAGGAACAGCGCGCGGCCGGCCAGCACGACGAATCCGCCGAACAGCAGGATCAGCACCAGGCGGGCGCGCCACGTGGGCAACTGTCCGCGCAGCACGGGATTGTCGAAGAAGGGCACGCGCTTCATTGCGCCCCTCCGGCGGCCGGCACGGGCGCCTGGTTCAGGTAGAGCGTGCGATCCGGGACGATGGAGATCATCTTCAGTCCGTCACGCGCAATTGCATCGACCCGCGCATTGCGGGCCAGTTCGGCGCGCTCGAGCTGCAAGCGCCGCCAGTTGGTTTCCAGGTCGCGAGCGTGCGCCTGATCGCGGCCCAGCTCAACAAAGAGCTGACGCGACTGATACCGGCTGGTGACCAGGGAAATGGCCGACAGCATCAGCAAAGCCGCAACGATCAGGTTGACGCGACCCATTACCGGCGCCCCCCCTTGCCACCGCGCCGCGGCGGGACGAGGTCGCTGCCGGGCAGCGAACCGGTCTTCACGAAAGCCAGGCCGCCTTCGGCTGGCAGCGGGGTTTCGGTGCGCTCGGCCGCACGCAGGATGGCCGAGCGGGCACGGGCGTTTGCCGAGACTTCAGCGTCTTCGGCAACGACCTTGCCCAGGGAACGCAGGACAGGCTGGGGCATTTCGCTTTCGCGCAGCGGCAGGCGTGCATGCGCGGCGGCCGGACGAGCCGCCGCCGCGATGCATTGCTTGACCATGCGGTCTTCGAGCGAATGAAAGCTGATCACCGCCAACCTCCCTCCCGGGGCAAGCAGGTCTAAAGCTGCCGCGAGGGTGCGCGCGAGCTCTTCGAGTTCCCGATTGATGTAAATCCGTAAAGCTTGAAAGGTGCGTGTGGCCGGATGTTGCCCCTTTTCGCGCGTGCGGACGGCGCTGGCGACGCACTCGGCAAGCTCGAGCGTGGTGCGCAGCGGCCTTGTTGCGCGGCGAGCAGCAATCGCCTTTGCAACCTGAAAAGCAAACCGTTCTTCGCCATAATCCGCTATGACCTCCCGCATCTCATCCACACTGGCTTGCGCCAGCCAATCCGCCACCGTGGGACCACGAGTGGTGTCCATCCGCATATCGAGCGGGCCGTCTCGCATGAACGAGAAGCCGCGCTCGGCATCGTCAATCTGAGGCGACGAAACGCCCAGATCCAGCATCACGCCATCGACCTTGTCGATGCCGCGCTGCTGCAATTCTTCCGCCATGGTGGCAAAGCCCCCATGCACGACCGTGACCCGCGGATCCTGTGCCGCCAACGCATCGGCGACCGCAATGGCCTGCGGGTCCTTATCAAACACGATCAGCCGCGCCTGCTTTCCCAGGCGGCTGAGTAGCTCGCGACTGTGGCCGCCGCGACCGAAAGTGCCGTCCACAAAGACGCCGCTTTCGATACGCGTGGCCACATCCAGCCCATCCTGCGGCTGCGACCGCGCCGCGCCCTTGCCCCCGAAGCCGGGAAGCAAAAGCGCGTCCACCGTCGGCGCCAGAAGAACGGGCCGATGTTCGAATTCCATAACTCTTTCAGAACGAAAACTGGTTCAACACATCCGGCATACCCTTGGCCAGGTCTTCAGCCTCGCGGCTGGCCAGGGTAGCGGCGTCCCACAGCTCGAAGTGCGAGCCCAGACCGAGCAGCATCACATCGCGCGTCATACCGGAAGCGTTGCGCAGCTCAGGAGCGATCAGAACCCGGCCGGAGCCGTCCAGTTCCACGTCCTGCGCGTTGCCCAGCAACAGCCGCTGCAGCGCGCGGGCCGTCATGGGAAAAGCGGCGATCTGTTCGCGCTTCTTTTCCCACTCGGGCCGCGGGTACACCAGCAGGCAGCCGTCGGGGTGGCGGGTCAGGGTCAGCCGGCCTTCGGCCTGCGACATGAGCGCGTCACGATGCCGGGTCGGAATGGAGATCCGTCCCTTGGCATCCAGCGTGAGCGCGCTGCTTCCCTGAAACACCACATTTACCCCACTTAATTGCACAATTTCCTACTATTTCCCACTCTACGGTATGGCAATGGGGCGGTCAAGCGCGTGGTTGCAATTTTTTCAATCACAACAAGGACTTAGATCAACATGTAAATGCGCAAAAAGAAAAACCTCCCAATAAATCAGGAGGTTGCGACATACTCTAAAAGTCCTACTTCAGAAGTAGCGGCTAATGGGGGCCGCCTACCGCCTTACGCCGGCCCGATCCTTCGGGCTCGCGCGGCCTGCCAGCGGGTTGGCACCCCGGGAGCGGGATTGAATTGGCGCGATCGGCGCCAAAAGGCCGCGCGCTGTCCTCGAGACCCGCGCGCGAACGGAATTCAATGCAAGACGGGTCTATAGGCCGGATTCTGTACACCAGGTTGCCCTGGCGGACGATCATTCCTCTGCGCGGATCATTGCTGAGCCGCTGTAGCCATCTACCCGCATGCTAGGACGGAGCCGCCCTTCACGGCCGTGAGGCCGCACGCATGCCTATTTGATGTTGCTCCGGATAGAGGTTGCCGCGTTTCACCCTGCGATGCCGCCGCCCGTTACCGGACGGCGCAATACGGAGGTGGCCGTATCAGTGCGCGCAAAACGCGCCCGCGCCGCAGTCTCGTCTCTGTGGTCCTATTCCTCAGCCGCGCCCGAAGACGCAACCGGACGGCCGTTAGCCGTTACCCTGCCCTGTGGAGTCCGGACCTTCCTCGACGGGCTTGCGCCCGCCGCGATCGTCCGACCCGCCTTGCAGCCCGTATTCTATTACAGCCGGCCGCCCCGTCCCCCACGACCGCCTGCGCCCGCGCAACCGGCCCGCCGGTTCCTGCGACAATACGCGTTGATCCGCTCCGTTGCCGCAGACACTCTCACTACATGGCCCTCGAAACTCTCATCACCTTGACCGACGTCCAACTCGCGTATGGGCACCATCCGCTGCTGGACCACGCTGACTTCGCCATCCAGGCCGGCGAGCGCATCGGCCTGATCGGCCGTAACGGCGCGGGCAAGTCCTCGCTGCTCAGGCTGCTCGACGGCCGCACCCAACCCGACGACGGCACCATCGCACGCAGTTCCGGCCTGCGCGTCGCCACCGTCGAACAGGAACCCGAACTGAACGACGACGCCACGGTGTTTGACGTCGTATGCAACGAGGAAGGCGACCACGAAGACTGGCAGCGCCCCTCGCGCGCGCGCGCCGTGCTCGAAAAGCTGGGTCTGCCGGCGGACGTCCAGATCGCCGGCCTGTCCGGTGGAACGCGCAAGCGCGTCGCCCTCGCGCGCGCCCTGGTCGACGAGCCCGATCTGCTGCTGCTCGACGAGCCCACCAACCATCTGGACTTCGAAGGCATCGCCTGGCTGGAAGAGATGCTGCGCACCTGGAAAGGCGCCGCGGTCATCATCACCCACGACCGCCGCTTCCTCGATGCCGTGACCACCCGCATTGTCGAACTCGACCGCGGCCGCCTGCTGAGCTTTCCGGGCAATTTTTCGCAATGGCAGGAACGCAAGGCCCAGTGGCTGGAATCCGAGCGGCTGGAGCAGGCGCGGTTCGACAAGCTGCTGGCGCAAGAGGAAGTCTGGATCCGCAAAGGCGTCGAAGCGCGCCGCACGCGCAACGAAGGCCGCGTGCGCCGCCTGGAAAGCCTGCGGGTGCAGCGGGCCGAACGCCGTGAGCGCGTCGGCAACGTGTCGCTCGCGCTGGCCGAAGGCCAACGTTCCGGCAAGCTCGTGGCCGAACTCGAACACGTCGGCAAGCGTTTCGGCGACAAGATCGTGGTGGACGACTACTCCACAACCCTCTTTCGCGGCGATCGCATCGGCATCATCGGTCCCAACGGCGCCGGCAAGACCACCCTGCTCAAACTGATCCTCGGCGAGCTGCAGCCCGACACCGGCACGACGCGCCTGGGCACCAACGTCGCGGTCGCCTACTTCGACCAGATGCGCGCGCAGCTCGACGATAACGCCTCCCTCGTCGACATCATCAGCCCGGGGAGCGAATGGGTCGAGATCGGCGGCGTGCGCAAGCATGTGATGACCTACCTGGGCGACTTCCTGTTCTCGCCCGCCCGAGCAGGCTCGCCGGTACGCAGCCTGTCCGGCGGGGAACGCGCCCGACTTTTGCTGGCGCGGCTGTTCGCGCGCCCGGCCAACGTGCTGGTGCTCGACGAGCCCACCAACGACCTGGACATCGAGACGCTGGAGTTGCTGGAAGAACTGCTGCAAGAATACGCGGGCACCGTACTGCTGGTCAGCCACGACCGGGCCTTCCTCAACAACGTGGTGACGCAGACCATCGCCTATGAGGGCGACGGCCACTGGAGCGACTACGTCGGGGGATACGATGATTGGGTCGCCCAGCGCCCGGCGCCTGCCGCCGCGCCAGCCGACGCCGACAAGGCGGCCAAGCCTGCCGACGACAGCGCCGCGCGCGCGAAGGTAGCGCGCCCCAAACCCGCCAAAGCGGGCAAGATCAACGCCTGGGACCTGCGCGAACTCGAAGGCCTGCCGGACGCCATCGCCGCGCTCGAGGCCCAGCAGGCCGAACTGGCGGGCAAGCTCGCGGACGGCAGCCTGTATCGCGACGCCCCGGCGGAAGTCGAGCGCATCAACAGCGAACTGGCCAAGCTGGAAGCCGAACTCGAAGAGAAGTTCGCGCGCTGGGAGCTCCTGGAAGCGCGGCGCGACGGCACGCTCTGAGATCGCCTCTATATAAATAGAACAACGCGACGCGATGAAAAAAGGGGTGACCGGCACAGCCGCTCACCCCTGTCTTTTTTCGCCGGCCGATTGCCCGCGTTCCCGCTCCGGTCTGCGTTCAGACGTGGGCGCGCCACCCCAGGGCCTCGCCGGCGGCCAACGGCACCAGCGTCGTATTGCCGAACGCCAATTCGTCGGGCACCAGGTAAGTCTCGCGCGACAGCGTCAACGTGCCGTCGTTGCGCGGCAGACCGTAGAAGTCCGGGCCGTGGAAGCTGGCAAAGCCTTCCAATTTGTCCAGCTTGCCCACCGCGTCGAACGCCGTGGCGTACAGCTCCATCGCGTGCAGCGCGGTGTAGCACCCCGCGCAACCGCAGGCATGCTCCTTCAGCCCACGCGCGTGCGGCGCGCTGTCCGTGCCAAGGAAAAACCGCGGGCTGCCGCTGGTTGCCGCCTCGACCAGCGCTAGGCGGTGGGTCTCACGCTTCAGGATCGGCAGGCAATACCAGTGAGGACGCACACCGCCCTGGAAGATCGCGTTGCGGTTGTACAGCAGATGCTGCGGCGTGATCGTGGCCGCAATCGGACCCTCCGCGTCGCGCACGTACTCGGCCCCTTCCTTCGTCGTGATGTGCTCGAACACGACCTTCAATGCCGGAAAGGCGCGGCGCAACGGCTTCATGACGCGTTCAACAAAAATCGCTTCGCGATCGAACACGTCGATCGACGGGTCCGTCACTTCGCCATGCACGAGCAACGGCATGCCGCATTCCTGCAGCGCTTCCAGCGCCTTCGTGCACTTGCCCAGCAGATCGGTCACGCCCGCGTCCGAATTGGTCGTCGCGCCCGCCGGGTACAGCTTGACCGCATAGACCTGGCCCGATTCATGCGCGCGCACGATCTCTTCCGCCGACGTGTTGTCGGTGAGGTAAAGCGTCATCAACGGCGTGAACGAGTCCGGATTGACGTCCGTCTTCGCAAGCGCCTCCAGAATGCGGCCGCGATAGGCCAGCGCCTGCTCGGTGGTCGTGACCGGCGGCTTCAGGTTGGGCATGATGATGGCCCGCGCGAACTGGCGCGCCGTATCCGCCACCACGGCTTCCAGCGCAGCGCCATCGCGCAGGTGCAGGTGCCAATCGTCGGGGCGGGTGATCGTAAGTTGAGTCGTGCTTTGAGTAGACATGGAAGGCTTCTTAATCTGCCAGCGGCATGCCCCGTTCAGCCAGCGCGCAGAACAGTGCGCTGCCAAGGGGAATGACGGCATCGTTGAAATCGAAATTCGGGTTGTGCAACAGGCAGCCGGAATCGGCCCCGCCCTGGCCCAGGCGGAAATAGGCGCCCGGCTTGGCCTGCAGCATGAACGAAAAATCCTCGGAACCCATCGAGGGTACCAGGTCGCGCACCACGTTCTCCTTGCCGATCATCTCGGTCGCGATGTCGGCTACCAGGTTGGCGTGCTGGGGCGTATTCAAGGTTGCGGGATAGATGCGCTCATACACGACTTCGGCAGTGCCGCCGAAAGCGCCGGCAATCGCGCTTACCAATTCGCGCATGCGCGTCTCGACCATTTCCTGGACCGACTTGCGAAACGTCCGCACGGTGCCGACCATCCGCGCTTCACGCGGGATGACGCTCATCGCGCCCGGATGCCCGGCCTGCACCGAACCGATCGACAGCACGGCCGAATCCAGCGGATTCACATTGCGCGACACGATGGTCTGTAGCGCAGTGATGATCTGCCCGGCAATGGTCACGGGGTCGATCGTCTGGTAGGGATGCGCGCCATGCCCGCCTCGACCGGTGATCAGTATCTCGAAGCGGTCGGCCGCAGCCATCATCGGCCCCGGATTGATGCCAATCGTGCCGGGCTTCAATCCCGGCCAGCTATGCAGCGCATAGATCGCATCGCACGGAAAGGTATCGAACAGGCCATCTTCCAGCATGGCGCGCGCGCCACCACGGCCCTCTTCCGCCGGCTGGAAAATCAACACCGCGGTGCCATCAAAATTTCGCGTCTGCGCCAGATACTTCGCCGCCCCTATCAACACCGCAGTATGGCCATCATGGCCGCAGCCATGCATCAGACCGGGCTTGGTGGACTTGTGCCCGAACGTGTTGTCCTCGGTCATCGGCAATGCGTCCATATCGGCGCGCAGACCAATCATGCGCCCGCTATCGCAACGCTTGCCGCGAATGACGCCCACCACCCCGGTCTTACCGATCCCGCGATGCACCTCGATGCCCAGCGCCTGCAGCGAGCCCGCGACAATGCCCGAGGTGCGGACTTCTTCAAAGCCAAGCTCGGGATGGGCATGCAAATCGCGCCGCAGCGCCGTCAATTCGTCATGAAAAAGCCGAATCGATTCCAACGGAGATCGTGCGTACATAGGACGTTACAGAATGACGTGATAGAGGGGACGGTCTGCGCATTTTAGTTGCTACAGAGGATAAATGCCTTTGTCTTTAGGGGAGAGACACGTTATGCTCCGGCCGCAGGACAATTTTTCCAACAGCCAGAGAAGGAGCGCCGCATTATGGCCACAACCTCCAAACCCGCGACCGCGCGCAAGCCGAACGCTGCATTCATGAAGCCCCTGACCCCCAGCGCCGAATTGGCCGCCGTCATCGGCTCGGAAGCCGTGCCGCGAACCGAGGTCACCAAGAAGATCTGGGAATACATCAAGAAGCACAACCTGCAAGATGCCAGCAACAAGCGCAACATCAACGCCGATGCCAAGCTGCGCCCGATCTTTGGCAAGGATCAGGTCACGATGTTCGAACTGACCAAACTGGTCAACGCGCATCTGAAGTAAGCAGGCAAAGGGCGTACGGCGTACGTCCCTGCCTTTGGATTGTCGCGACGCCCTGGCTCACTGCCGGGCGAGCTCGGCGCAATCTCGCAAGTCCCCTCGTCCTGCCCCATCATCGCCACGTTCGTGGACTTTCCCTCCCTACCCGCCATAGCCTGATTCCCAAGGCATGACGCGCTTGCCCATGCGCCTGGCGGCACCAGCGCGGCCACTACGCTAGATCTTGGCGTGCAGGCCGACCAACGCGCTGAGATGCAAAAAGCGGATCCCCTGAAAAGAAGAATCCCCACGAAGCGTCAGACCGCTACGTGGGGATTGTGGTGAACCGCTCATCAACACTCGGGTTGACGCCGGCCTTCAGGCGAACTTGCGCGTATCAAGCGTATGACGTGGGCGCGCTGCCTTCCAGCAACGACAGCCAGCCGCGGATCAGTCGATAGAGCACCCAAACGATCGTCGCGGCCACGCCAATCCAGCCGACGAAAATGAGCGTCGCGATCCCGCTGATGGCCAGCCACAGCAGCGCCCACCAGAAAGTGCGCAAGAGCCAGTCGAAATGCCCGGCATAGACCGTGCCGGCGGCGTCCGAGCGCTTGAGATACATGAGCACAACGGCCGCAATCGTGGCAATGCCCAGGAATCCACTCGTGAGGAAGCCCAACGCATACAAGCCGTAGGCTACGTGGGTCAACGTGCGCAGGTCCAATGTCGTACCGGGCACGGGGGTCTGGGGATCACTCACGATAACGCTCCAACGAATTGACTCGACCAATCTTACCGCACAAAGCCACCCCGACCACGGGCGTTGTTATTTCGGCACATTCAGCATTGGCGCGGCTTTGCAGGCCGACAGGCCTGCCAAAGACAAAGCCCCACCGGGTACCGGTGGGGCTTTGAGGGTAAGAGCTTGACGATGACCTACTTTCACAGACGTCCGTCCACTATCATCGGCGCAAAGGCGTTTCACTGTCCTGTTCGGGATGGGAAGGAGTGGTACCACCTT